>JAGHEJ010000046.1 GCA_017889345.1 Clostridiales bacterium
ATGCTTATATTCACTAGCCTTTAAGGATAAGTTTTCTGTTTTTAAATTTTAATTTATTATAATAATTTATTTTAAATCTCCACACCTGATTTTAACTCACTTGTACAGTTGTACTTAAATATAATATTTTATAATATTTTTATAGATATTTTTAAAATAAAAACATGTTAAACAACAATTGCTAACATGTTTTTATTCTAAATCAAACACTCAACATCTTTTTTACCTTATTATATAATTCATTCATCTTATTAATTGCTTCACCTAACTCATTAATAAGTTGCTCTTTATCAGGTTCAATAGATATTGGCTTTGTTTTTTTATTATTGGCAACACTTTTTAAAAAATACTCATTTCTATATGCTATATATAATTTTTGAATAAATTCTTCAACAGGAACATCATCTTGATATTTTTTAAGTTCTTCTTCGTTCATAGTGTAAAATTCCATAATAGCTTGTCCTGCTTTTTTACCTTTTTCACGATCATTAACATAAGCAACAAGTCTATTCTTTATTTGTTTACTTAATCTTGCCATTATTAACCCCCTAAATTGTTAAGACATACATACTATAGCTTCAATTAATAACTCATCCCTTATTCTCCAACTTATAAACTATTAAGTATTTTAAAAAATAAAAATAAATTTGACTTTTGTAAGAAATTTAAAATGGTTTTTTAATAATCATACTTTACATATCTATGAATTTTTTCTTTATTAAAGAACTCATTAACGCAAAAATATAGCCTTTTTACATATAAGTAGAAAGGCTACATTTATTTTTTAAGAAATCAATTAACTTTATTAACACATATCACATTTGTCAGATTCATCTGACCTTCCTAAAACTCCCTTAAACGTTTCAATCAATTGAGGAATTGAATCAATTATTTTTTCATATGTGTTGTTATGATCTATTGGAAGAAGTCTTATCGCATCTTCTCTAACAACCAAAAATCCAACAGGTTTTATGGTTACACCTGCCCCTGCTCCACCTCCAAAAGGATTTAATTTATTCACTTCATAATTTTTATTTGAAAATTCCATATCAGATCCACCAGCTGCAAAAGCAAAACCAACCTTAGATATAGGAATTATTGTACTTCCATCTTGAGTATGTACAGCATCTCCAATAATTGTATTTACATCAACCATATCCTTTATATTTTCAAGTGTAGTTTTCATTAAGTTTTCAATTGGATGTTGTTCCATTTAACTTCCTCCCCAAAGTAATAAATAAAAAACTTATATATATAATTTGAGCGATTCTTATTTGTAATATACCTTGAAAAGAAAATTTTAAAAAATTTATGTTGTATCTAGGTATAATATCTATTTTTGATTTTTTAACATGAACATATCTTGAAATTATTCCTAATATTAAATAAATAAAATTCGTAACATATCCATATAAAATTGCTGTTATATCTGCCTCTTCTAATCCAAACTCCAAAAAATTTTCCACTATAAATATTGGTTTGTGTTTTAAAAATTTAATTTTCCTAAAAATTTGCTTTGCTAAATTTAGTGAAATTTTAATATTAAATTTCCTCTTAGTGCTAGGATTTTTTAAATTACGTTTCTTTTTGCTAACTTTTGATACATCTTTCTTGCGTATAAATCTCGTTAAGTTTAATTTGTATAAATACACATTAAAATTTAATTTGCTGTCAATATAACTAATTTTAAATTTGATTTCGATTTTAATCATGGAAATTATTACAAAAATTACAATAATGATAAAAATAATTTTCATATAACCTACCACCGTAATCTTATTATTAGTCTTAATTGTTTCCAAAAATACCCTATGTTATCCATTTTTTAGATGAAGAATAGTTTTTATATTAATTTTACATAATATATTAATGTACTTTTAATATTGTAGGAGTGATTTTATTTGAAGGTTTTTAAAAACATACTTTTAATACTTCTAAACATAACTTGCATAATAGTTTTTGTGATTTCTAGTATACATATTTCTGCATATTCAAAATCCAAAACCTCTACCCCTTATGATTTAAATGCACGAGCTGCTGTTGTAATTGATTGTAAAACCAAGCGAATTCTTTTCGATAAAAATGCTCGTGAAATTATGCCTATGGCCAGCACAACAAAAATTTTAACTTCATTAGTATCTATAAAATATGGAAATCTTGATAACAAATTTAAAATTTCATCTCAAGCCTCTTCAATAAGAGGTTCAAAAGTTGGATATAAAAAAGATGAGGAAATTTCTTTGAGGGAATTAATTTATGGACTTATGTTTAAATCTGGAAATGATGCAGCTATTGCAATAGCTGAAGGAATTGCAGGATCTGTTGAAGGATTTTGTACACTTATGAATGAGTATGCAAAAGAAATTGGTATACTTGATTCACATTTTGAATCTCCTCATGGTCTTGACAGCCAAAATCATTATTCAACTGCATATGATTTGGCAATTCTAACATCAAAAACAAAACAAATTGATTTCTTCAATGAACTTTCAAAAACAAAACAATGTTCAGATAGAGGTTTCTCAAGATCATATCAAAACATAAATAAAATTCTCTATATGGTTCCTGAAGCAACAGGTACAAAAACTGGATACACTGGTCAGGCTGGAAAATGTCTTGTGTCTTCTTTCAATATGGGCGGAGATAATGAAATAATTGTGGTTGTGCTTAACTGCACTCCAAGATGGAAATCTAGTGAGTGGCTTTACAATTATGCAAAAGAGCATTATGACTTCAAAAAAGTTTTATCGGCTAATGATGTTGTAATTGAACATACTCTAGAAAATGGAACAAAGATTGAAGGAATTATAAAAGAAGATATTATAGTTCCTATTAAAAAAGAGTTTGAACCTACTATCGAGGTTGTTTTAAATGAAGGCGTTAAAGATGGAGAAGTTGATAAACTTGACACTCTTGAGCATCTTGGAACTGTAAAAGTTTTTGAAAATGATGAGCAAATATTTATAGCCCCAATCCTAAATAAAAATTATAAAACAATGTAACGATTTTTTTCTTTTTCCATATAGTGTAATTATAAATCCAAAAAACTATATTATAAAAAAGGGGTAATGAATATGTGTTGTTGTAATAACAATCCAGGGCTTTTTTCTGGGCCAATGAACTACGGATGTCATAATCCATACAATTATACTGGATATTTCACACCAAACTCAAATAATTGTTGCTGTGGTGGTAATGGAATAAATTCACTTGCATTAATTGCATTGTTTGCACTACTTTGCAGATAACTAAAAATTAAAAGGAATGTTTTAATAAACATTCCTTTTATATATAATTGGAATATCATATCCAAAAGTTCTCTTACCATTATTCTCCACAACCTCTGAAACCTCTAAACAATTTTCAGAAATTTTCTGGAAAAATTTAAATTTAATTGTAGGTGAAAACATATTAATACTTCCACCTTCCCAAACACCATTCTTGCATTCATAAATTGCTGGTACAAATTTTTCATTTATCTTTAAATCTAAATAATCTATTTTATCTACATTTTGATATTTAAAAGTTGAATTATTAAAATCTTTTGGAATATCGTAAGAAATTAGTTTTATCTTTTCCCCATCTTGAGTTATTAAAAAGAAATGAGGTAATTCACGAGTTCTTCCATTAATCGTATAGTAGCTTTCCAAAATGAGAAATTTTCCATTAACATTTTTATCTGCATTAAGCATTTTATCATTACAAACATGATTAATATGTCTAGCATATGGATAATCTTCAATACCTTTTGATTTTAAGTCTTGTAACTGTTCACTATTATCAAATTCACCGCAGAGAAAATTTACAAAATTATCTAAAGCATTCATAATGTTATACTCCCATAAATCTAATTTCTATAAGTATGCCTTATTATTTATTGAATTATAATTAAATTTAGATTACAAAAAAATAGAAAATTAACTATAAAGTTAATCTTCTATTTTAAACTAAAAATTATTATCTCTTTAAGTTAACCACATCTTGCAAAATCTCATCACTTGTAGAAATAATTTTTGAAGATGCTTGGAAGGCTCTACTAGTTACAATCAAATCTGTAAATTGTTCTGCGATATCAACATTTGACATTTCAAGCATTCCTTGAACAATATCTCCACCACTTCTAACATCAGTAGCCCCAATACCTGATGAAACTATTGGTGATCCAGAGTTTGCAGAGTTTAAATACATATTATTTCCTGTTGCTTCAAGTCCTTCAGGGTTTACGAAACTTGCAGTAGCTAATTGTCCAAGGACCGTCATTTGTCCACCTTCAACAACTCCTGTTATAAGTCCATCTTTTCCTATTGAATAAGACATTAATTTTTTACCATCAATCTCGTCTGGAATTCTTAAACTTACCAATCCATCAGTTGCTTTTAAATCTGGATCCTCAGCATCTACAATGCTCATAGATCCATCATTTTCAATAGAATTATTTGTTCCATCAGTAACAGCATATCCTAAAACCCTCTCACCACTAGATGTTACTAAATATCCTTCAGCATCAAGCGATAACGATCCATCTCTTGTATAAAAAATTTCTCTATCTCCTGCATTTTCTATGGTTCCATCTGCACCTAAAGTTATACCATCACCAGCATTTTGTCCGGTAGTGGCAATTGGACCTTTCGCTACCATTAAAAATCCATTTCCATCTATTGCAACATCAAGAGGACGACCTGTTGGTTGCATCATGCCTTGTCCCATAATTCTATCTATACTACCAACAGAAACCCCAAGACCTACTTGCTTTGCATTACTTCCCCCAAGATTGTTTGACGCACCAACAGCATTAGAAGAGTTTTGATATAGCATGTCTTTAAAGACAACTCTTGAACTCTTAAAACCTGTTGTTCCAACGTTTGCTAAGTTGTTACCGATTACATCAAGTTTTGTTTGTTGCGATTTCATACCACTAATACCTGCATACATACCACGAATCATAATACTACACCCCATTCATATTTTAATTTCTTAAAAAATAGCAAAACAACTATAAAATTCTGTTAAACTCTATATGCAAAGGCTGAATATTGTGATGAATTTGTATTGTTGTAGGCTTTTACAGTTTTTCTCTCTAAATTTGCATTCTTTATATTATTGTAAATATCGTTTATTTTATTTTTCATAAGTGTTTCAAGTAAAGAATCCATTTGTAAAATTTCTAGCTCTCTAGAACATTTTAAAAAAGTTTCTCTATCGCATCCTTCAAGTTCATTCAATATAATTTGTCTTTGGTCTAATAAATCTAAAATTAAGTCTGTATCTCCAAAGTTAACTGCATCAATAAGGCTCATCGTCAAATTTTTAAACAATTTTAATTGATTATAAATTAACTCATCCATAAGACTCACCTCTAATTACAAATTTAAACAATTAAAAATCTAATTCATTATTGTGGTGCACCAAAAATTGCTGATTGTGATTGTAGACGAGATAAAGCAGTCTCCATACGAGTAAACTGTTGATAATACCTATTTTCTCTCTGAGAAATTAAATCATTAAGAGAATCTATTTTTTTATCTTTTTCACGAATTTCTCTAGAAATTTCGTTTTCACTTACAGTAGTATCTCCTTTAATTCCTGCAATTTCAATAAATATACCTTTTTTACCATCTTTGTTACGAGTTGTTCTTGTAAAATCATTTAAAACATCATTCACTCTTCGTAAAATTCCTTGATCAGCATTTTTAGCTTTCCTTTGTTCTGCTGTTAAATTTGGATCATAAGTGTCATATCCACTATCAGAAGTTTTTGTAAAAAGATCCGAAATAAGTTGAGGATCTTGTACTAATGCGTTTCTGAACTTATCTTCATCAAATTGTATTTTTCCACCTTCACGATAATCATTTGAAGTATCAAAACCAATATCCTTTAAGTTTACATTTACTCCTCCAACTGGTAAAAACACAGCATTTCTTAGTTGATACATAAAGTCTTCAATCTCAGATTCATTTCCTAAGAGTCCTTCTTTAGCTTTCTTTTCCCAAAGCTCAATTTCCTTTTCTGTCATTTCCTCCTTTTGTGCTTCAGTCAATGGTTTATATCTATGGTTGCTACGTTCTTTAGTTTTGGTGTTTAAATCATCCATTATTTCATTAAAATCTTTAACAAAATTCTTCATCAACTCTACAGTTTTTTCCGTATCAGTATTTACAGCAACCTTAATAGGCTCTGTCGGCATAGTTTTTATATCAAAACTAATTCCTGACAAAGTAAAATTATTTGATGGGTACTCAAAAGTATTTTGATTTCCCTCATTATCAGTAAAAGTTACAATTGCATTTTCCCCTTGAGCTTTTAGATTAGTTCCACTTCCAAATAATGAAGTAAGAAACTTACCACTTGTATCACTCGCTTCAATATTCACTTCTTTTCCTGTTTGTTTGGATTCCATTGAGAAAGTTCGAGAAATTGTGTTATAAGAAATGTTAACTCCGGCTTTATTTGAAATATCTGAGAAGACTTGTTTAATTGTTAAATCCTGTCCACCTTTATATCCATCAGCATCTGTTTTTGATCCAAAATCATATTTAAAAGTTTGTCCGTTAATTGTAAATTCAACCTTTTTATTGCTAGGGTCATCAAATTGTAAAACATTAGCCATCTTTTCTTTGTTAATATCAAGAGTAATGTCCAAGCTATTACCTATTCCAATTGAATTAGCAGCATTACCACTAATTACAATTTGTTCTTTACTAGAAGTTTTAAACATTAACTTTCCATCAACAACTTCAGCTTTAACATCTGAATTAGCATCATTTACTTTTTGTGAAATTTGTTGTAAAATTTCTTCTTTAGGTTTGCTAGTATCAACTTCTGACAAATCTACAATAACAGGTTGTTGTCCTCTAACACTTATTACAAGTTCAGAGTTTTTTCCTTTAACAAACCCTTGATTATAAGTAAGTTTATTTGTGTCAGCCTTTTGTGTTGTACCTTCCATTTGGACTTTTGCTTGTTCAAATTCTAATTTTGGACTCGTGAGAGTTACCCCATCTTTACTAGGGGTTACTTGTCCATCTTTAACTTCAAACTTATACTCATCTTTATAGTCATCACCCATCACTTTCTTTAATTGGGTGTTTATTTGTGAAGCCAATTCATCTGGAGTATAATTCCCTTTATCTAAAGTAATACTTTTAGATTCTCCATTTATAGTTATCTCTACATTTGCATTACTCTCCGTTATCTCAAGCTTTTTTATAACTTCAAGCTCTCCGCTATCTGAAACCTGAACTGTGTACTTGTCCTTTAAAGTTTCATTGCTTGCAATTTTTGCATTAATCTCTTTTGCAAGAGCAGATGGACTCTCATAAGCTTTTTGTTCAATAGTTATTTTTTGATCATCTATAGTAATATCATCATTATTTTCCCCAACTATAATAGGAATTTTTAGGTCCCCCTTAACAGTAGCTTGATTTATAATATTTGATCCTGTTACCTTTGCACTCTTTGCCATTTGAGTAACATTTAACTCATAATTACCAGGTTTTGCAGCACTACCTGCTATAACATTAGCCACACTGGAATCAGTTTTGGTTGTAGCTTTTATTCCTGATAAAGCAGAGGAACCCATTATATATGTTTCTTTGTTAAGTGGGTCAAAATATTTCTTAGTAAAATCTCTAACCTTAGTTATCATTTCTCTGTACATTTCTTGACGCCACTCTAAAATTTGTTTATCTTGATTAACCCTATCAACTTTTGTTTTTTCAACTTGAAGCATGCTTTCAACAATAGCTTTAGTATCTAGTCCAGAGGCCATACCTGTTAATTGAATTGATGCCATAATACTCCCTCCTTACTTCATAATTTGAAAAAACTAATTATTTTTAGATTTTTGAACCTCATTATAAACATCATGCCACATATCACTTACATCTTGAATTACAGGAAGTATCTCATCAAGGATTGCTTCATTTTTTTCAATATTACATCGTGAAAGTCTATCTATTATAAAGGCATAAACGCTTTTTAAATTTTCTGCCCAAACTCCACCCTTATCCGTATCTAAAGTTATCATTAATTCATAGAAAATATCCTGAGTCTTTACCAAATTAGTATGAATTTCTTTTAAATTGTTGGATTTGAAGGCAAGTTTAGCTATTTTCGCAAACTTAACTCCTCCATCAACCAACATTATCAAAAGTTTTTCCTTAGATGCAGTGTTAATACTATTATTTTTATAAGTATCTCTTGCATTCAACATAAATACTACCTACCTATTTTCAAATAATAATCATAAATATTATTTTAAATTTTCAATCTTAGAAATAATATCTATCATATCTGTTGAAACAGATTTTTTGTTTTGAGAACTTATATCTTGAATCAATTCTTTTCTTAATATTTTTAATTCTCTTGGAGCATCGATAGCAAGTTTAACTGAATTCTCTTCAATTTTAACTATCTTAATCTCAATATTATCACCTATTACAAGACTCTCCTCGCGTTTACGTGAAATTACTAACACTTATAAATCACCCTCTTTTGACTACTAATGTTTGTCTTACAAGATAATCCTCTCTACTTAAAATAATTTGCTCAGAATCCCCTGTATTTATGTTTACAATTATTGGAGCTCTTAAATTTAATGTAATTTTTTCAACATCATTATTTAAAGTTACAACTGTTAAAATCAAAACATCTTTAGCATCATTTATATTTAATCTGTTCATAACAGAATCATCAATCTCTACTTCATAATTTGGAAAATACATATATGGATCAACTAATAATAATGAAATATTTTCTTCATCTGAAGAACTTAAGTTGAAAAATCCAACTTGCTCTAATGCCTCTAATTCAAAATTCTTTAATCCATCAAATCCAGGTAATCCTTTTTCAAATACTATATTTCCAGTTTTTAAAACTATTTGCTCTCCCATTTATTAAAATTCCTCCTACAATAATATAGAATTTAAAAATACTTTTAAAATATTTTTAATATTATTATGAACACGTTTAAAAAATATATACAAATAACTTTATCTTAAATAATCAATTAAAGTTGGTTGCATAATTTTGGAACTTGCCTGTAAAGATGCATTATACATAGTTGAGGCAGTTACATATTCAATAGTTTTTTCTGCAAAATCTATATCCTCAATACTTGATAAAATTTCTTTAATATTAAACTTCTCTTCCTCATTTCTATCTAAAGCATCTTCCATACGGTTTTGTTTTGCACCAATTTCTCCACGAATTGATAAAACATTTTGAAGGGCACTATCAATTTCTTCAAGATTTTTAGTCATTAATTCCTTATACTGATCCTGATCTGTTGAATCAATATTTGTTAAAATCTCATCAAAAGTTTCCATTAAATTAATATCGTTTCCATCTTTATCTTGAAATTCAAAAACTTCCACAGCATTAACACCATAATCAATGGTAACTCCTGTAGAAATTTCCAATTTTAAATTTTTATTTATCTGATTTTTTTCAACATCTGTAATCGCTTGACCATCTTTTCCGTTGTAAGAAAGTTTTACATTTCCAGAAATAACATCTTTTGAATTATCAATAGGTTTTTTATCGCTACGTTCTCCTCCAAAAATGTATTTTCCTCCAAAAGTTGTATTCATAACGTCGCCCATTTTACTTACAATTTGGGACATTTCTTCTTTAAGAGCTGCTCTTTCTTCTGATCCATAAGTAGCATTACCTGCATTTACAAGTAGCTCCCTCATTTTCTGAAGGCTATCAGTAACCTGCTCAAGAGATTTATCCGTAACATCTAAATGATTAGTAGCATCAACAATATTTTTGTGATATTGAGCATTTTTCGCAATATCATTTTTCAAACGAACTATCTTTGCTGCCTTTGCAGGATCATCTGAAAGCCTATTAATTTCTTTTCCTGTATTTAATTGCTCATCAATTTTACTCATTCTAGTAAGATTCTTATGAAGATTATAATTAAAATTTTTCTGACTCATTCCATTAGTAATACGCATGAATTTTTACCTCCACTAACTCATAAGTCCATTTATAATAACATCTAACAACTTATCAACGGTTGAAATAACCCTAGCACTTGCATTATAAGCATGCTGAAATATAATAAGATTTCCCATTTCCTCATCTAAAGAAACACCTGACACACTCATTCGAGAAATCTCAAGATTATAAACTAAGTCCTCTAAATTATCTGCTTCTCTACTTGCTTCATTTGCTCTAATTCCAATTGTTGTAATCGCATTTTTGTATTGTGTCTCAAGTTTAACTCCATTAACTGCATTTTCAATTTTTAATCCATTAGCATCTAGAGAACTTCCTCCCTTTGATGGATCAAAAAAATCTTGTCTGCTATTAATAGTTTTACCAATATCCGAAATATTAAACAAACTTTCTCTAAGAGTTGCAATGGCTAAAGCTCTATCAGCATTATCTGCACCATCTATATTATTTTGGCTTCCATCATCAAAATTATTATCATGTAACTTAACTTTTAATTTTTCTGGATGCTCTAATAAATCCTTATTAAGCGTAATATTTCCAGCTGTAATTTCTGATTCTGCTTTTGCAACTTCATCTGGATTCATTAAATTTCCATCTGCATCATATTTAGCTACCGATGCATTAACAAAAAATGGAGTTTTATCAGCAGTTGCATCAGTTTTTCCACTATGAATTGCATTAACAGAATAAACAAATGATTTTGCTAATTGATTTAATTGTTCAGTAAAGGAATCAATTTCTGTGTGAGATTTTTGAAGACCACCAAGTTCACCAGAACTTAAACTTAAAGATGAAAAATTAGAGCTGTTTACAGTATTACCTGCAATTTTGTTTCCAGAAGAGTCGATAGGCACGCCTTCTTTGTTAGATAAGATAATTCGATTTTTTTCAAGATTTTTAAAATCTTCTTGTGTCATATTTTGAATTGTCAATTCAACTTTATTACTTTCTTTCGTTGAGTCATTATTTTTATAATAAGTGATAGTTACATCTTGAGGAAATCCTGTCCCTTTTGGTTCAATAGACTCAACATATGTAAGCCTAAGATCTCCATCTGATTCTTTATTACTTACTAAATTTCCAAGTTTTGTATCTTTAGAAACAACATTTATTCCATTATTTTTCTTTGTATCAGTTGTTATTCCAAGTTTGCTACTTAATTGATCTAAGAGCATATCTCTTCTATCTAAAAAATCATTTGGTTGATTTCCAGTTAAAGTTAATTCCTGAATTTTTTGATTAAGAGCATCTATCTCATTTAAAATAGAATTTACTTCCACAACAGAATTCTTAATTGTATCATTAATATCCCCTTTAGATTCTTGTAATTCATTATAAATTCTATTAAATTCATTTGTCATATTCACAGATTCTTGAAGCACAATGTTTCTAGCATTAAGATCAGAAGGATTTTTTGAAAGTTCTTGCCAACTATCAAAAAACTTATTAAACATTTGACTTAATCCAACATCACCACTTTCATTGACAAGCTTCTCTATTTCTGTCAAAACATTTTGACGAACATTAACATCACCTAGAGCAGAATTTTCATTTCTTATTTGGTAATCAAGAAATGTATTTCTAACTCTCTCAACCATTTCAACTTGAGCACCTGTCCCAATTTGCCCAGCTCCACCAACAGCTGTAAGTGGTCTAGAAGCTTCAACTCTCAAACGTTGTCTTGTATAATCTGTTCGTGATGCATTGCTTATGTTATGTGAGGTTATATTCAATCCTGCCTGCATTACATTTATACCACGCTTAGAAATATTCAAAGTATTAAATAATCCCGCCATAATTACAACCTCCTTTAAGAACAATTAGTACGTAATATTTCTTGTATAAACATTTGGCTTATTATTTGTAGTATTATTTATTGAGGATAATAATTTATTTATAAAACTCAAAGATTTTTTAATTAGAAATTGATTATCATTTTTCATAAGACTTAACTTCTCAGCTTGAGAAACTAAAAATATATAGCTTTCATAAAGTTCATTATCATCTTTATTTTTCATAACAAAATCTTTAATCTTGTCTTTACCTAAACTTTTTCTAAGTTTAAGTTCAATTTCAGCAATATTTTTACAAATGTTATCTATTTCAATTCCAATTCTATCAAGCTCAAATAATTTATTTTCTTTAACACACCTCTTCTGCTCACAAAGACTTTCTTCCAGCTGATTAAATAATTTTATTTGTTCAATAAGCATAGAATTTATTTCTCTCTTCAACAAAAATACCCCCAAGTAAATAAATTTTCATATAAAAAAAGTTAAAAACTAAATATCTACAAATTTAAGTTTTTAACCCGTTCTGAATTGCTCATTATAGCTGTTATTCTCACACCAAAATTCTCATTTACAACTACAACCTCACCCGTAGCAATTGGTTTTCCATTTACCAAAATATCCACGGGCTCTTCCGCTAACTTTTCAAGCTCAACTAAAGAACCTGTACCGAGATTTAAAATCTCACTTACATTTTTCTTTGTTCTTCCCAAAACCACTGAAATTTCTAAAGGAACATCCAAAATCAAATCAATATTATTTGATCCTTTAGGATTCGCACCCTGAGTTAAAGGCATAAGAACTGCATCACTCACATTATAATTTTTTCTAATTTCTGGCTCTACTTTTTCACTAGTTACCTTAACATTTTCATTATCTAAACTAGCATCATCATATTTAAGATCTTTAGACCCTTCCTTAAATCCATTTTGATCATTAAGCATTGTGTTTATAATATTTCTGGCAGTATCTATACTTAAAATTTGAACAATATTACTATTTATCAGATCCCCAACATTCATCTGAAATCTAATTCTTACAATATCTTGTTCTGCATAACCTGAAAATAATTTTTCACTATCATCAACCTTATAACTAATTATGGTTTCTGGCGTGGATATATCTATTGTCTTCTGAAACATAGTTGACATTGATGTTGCAGATGAAGCAATCATTTGATTCATAGCTTCAGAAACTGCACTAATTTCAATTTCATTTAAAGTTTCTCTTACTTCAGGATTTTTTCCATCTCCACACATCATAACATCAGCAATAATAATTGCATCACGTATACTCATTACTAAAACATTATCACCATCAATACCACTTAAAAATTTTACTTTTAGGGCAATATGAGGTTGATTAAACTCTCTTATAAGTTCTGGAATTTTAGCTATACCAACATTAGGAGTAGTTATAGTAACAGGTTTCTGCAACAACTTAGAAAAACTTGTTGAAGCATTCCCCATACATATATTTCCTATTTCTCCTAAAAGATCTTTCTCCTCATTCGTGAAATATTTATGCATTTCAGAGGCATCATCTACATCATTGAGTTGATTCTGATCCATCGGTTGATTGTCTTTCTCCATTTTTCATAACCTCCTCACTGTAATAAATATCCAAAATTTTTATACCCTTATTTTCTCCTACTAAACCCAAAACACCATTAAAAACCAATCTTTCTTCTATATAAATTTCAATTGGGCTATTAAATTTTTTATTTAAAATTATAATGTCATTCGTTTGAAGAGATAAAAAATCCTGAACGTTAATCATCTTTCTATCTAAAACTGCCTCAAGTTCAATCTTTACACTATTTAATTCTTTTCTTATGAGATCCTTTACAATTTCTGCCTCTTCTGGAGTATTAGTCTTAACCAAATAATCCTTATTTAACTTATCACCTATCTTTTCAATAGATATATACGGAAGACAAATATTCATAAAATAAGCATTGCCTTCTATATCAATCTTAAAAGTAACAAAGAGTATTGGTTCATTCGGTCCAAGAGATTGAATAGTTGATGGATTAGTCTCCAAATTTATAAATTGAGGACTAACAGAAATAATATCTTCCCAAGAACCTTTAACAATATTTAAAATTTCATTGGAAACTTGGGTTAAAATTTTCTTATCTATATCACTAAATTCTCTAAATGCACCTATATTTTTTCTATCATTAGATCCAAGAAGTGAGTTTAAAAGTAATATTGACAAAGATGATTCCAAACTCAAATAAATATTGCCCAGTAATGGTTTCATTTGAAAAGATATTATGGTAGTTGGGTTTGGCATAGAAAATATAAATTCATGAAAAGTTATTTGTTCAGTAGAAATTATTTCTACCTTAACTTGAATTCCAAATACAGAAACAAAATAACTTGAAATATATTTTGTAAAATTATCATGTATTATAGAAAGAGACTTCATGTGCTCTTTCGTAAATTTCTGCGGTCTTTTAAAATCATACTTCTTTACGTTTTTTTTAGTAGTAGCCTTACTATGATCTCCCGACTCACCAGATTCCATTATTTTCAACAACTTATCTATTTCTTCTTGACTTAATACGTTACCGCCCAAACCTCACTCACCTCACTATCAAATTGATGTAAACTTATTAATATCTATCAGTGTAATTAACTTATGATTTAACTCAAGTACACCTTTTACAAACTGCAACTTACTATCTATCGATTTTTTAATTAAATTTGGATCTATATCTAAAACTTCATCAACTTTATCAACAATTATTCCCACTTCTTCAAGATCAATATCTAAAATTATGATACTACTATTTTCATAATCAATCTCTTCTTCTGAATTATAAGTTGGGAGGTTTAAAAGTATAGAAATATCAAGCAATGAAATTATAATTCCTCTAAGATTTATCAATCCTTTTATATATTTAGGTGCATTGGGAACTTTCGTAACACTCATCATATCATTTATACTTAAAACCTTTGATGCTTCTACTCCAAAAAATTCCCCTTTTATCTTAAATACAACTAATTGCATAATTCATTTTTTATCCTAAAACTTTTTTAACTGACTCAATAACTCTCTCTGCTTGGAAAGGTTTTACAATAAAATCTTTTGCTCCTGATTTTATAGCATCCATTACCATTCCTTGTTGACCCATAGCACTACACATAATGATATTAGCTTTTGGATCAAAATTCATAATTTCTTTTAACGCCTCTATTCCATCCATTTCTGGCATAGTAATATCCATTGTAACAATATCTGGCTTATCTTTTTTATACAACTCAACAGCTTTTACTCCATTACTTGCTTCTCCTATAACCTGATAACCATTTTTCTCTAATATATCCTTAAGCATCATTCTCATAAATGCAGCATCATCCACTATTAAAATCCTACTCATGTATAATTCCTCCTAAATTTAATTATTGTGATTAAATAATTTATTTATCTTTCCTTTTCTGGGGATAAAATAAAAATATACATCCATTTCTTTAGAATCTAACTCATATTTAAAATCTGTTTGAATATTAATTATTTCATCATAGAATTGCTCCTCTTCCATAAAAATATAAGATAATATAGCTGTAAGATTATCATAAAGTAAGCTACTATTTTCTATTTCAATTTTAATATTTAAATAATCAGCCATATGTCTTACATATGTTGATCCCACTATATTACATACCTCTTCTATAAAAGATACTTTTATATCATCTAATTCATCTTGAGGTAAATATTTTCCCTCAGCAACATTACTTACAATTCTCTTTGCAGTATCAATTTCAAATAATACAAGTACGCTTCCCTCAAAATCTCCTTTGAGCATCAATATTTTTCCTATTACTTCGGTTTCTTTAATATTTCCTATAAAATCACCTATAGGTTCAATGTTTATACTAGGAACAGACATACTAATTCTAGCATTAAGTAGTTTATATAATGATGTTGCCGAATTTCCCAAAGCTATATTAGATATTTCTCTTATCATATCCAATTGCTCTACAGAATAATTAAGCATTAATATTTCCTCCCATTTCCTTAAGATATGATAGTAGCAACATCAACTATCAAAGTAACGAGACCATCTCCTAAGATAGTTGCACCTATATACTCTTTTAATCCTTGTAAACTTTTACCTAAATTTTTAATAACAATTTCCTGTTGTCCTAATAAATCATCTACTAGAAGAGCTGCTATCTTTTCTCCAACTTTAGCAACTATTATATAGTTATTGCTATTACTGGAATCCTCCATATAAGAATCTAATTTGAATTTATCTGACATCCTTATAAGTGGAATTATTTCATTTCTATATGAAATAACTTCTTTATTATTACTTCTCTTTATTAAGTCTTCTCGCCAATTTATTACGCTATCAATAAAACCAAGTGAAATAGCCATAGTTTCACCTTTTACCTTTACTAAGAGAGCTTTTATTATTTGAAGCGTCAATGGCAATTTTATTATGAATGTAGAACCTTTACCTAATTCGCTATGAAGATCAATAGTTCCACCAAGATAAGATATTTTTGTTTTTACAACATCCATACCTACTCCCCTACCAGATACATCCGTAACTTTGTCATTAGTACTAAATCCTTCCAAAAATATTAGGTTCTTAATATCATTATCTGACATACCGTCAACATTTATACCTATTTTTTCAGCCTTAGCCTTTACCTTACTAACATTTATTCCACGTCCATCATCTCTAATCTTTATAACAGCTTTTGTTCCCTCTTGATACGCATATAAAGTAATTTTTCCAACGGATGATTTACCACTTGCTGCTCTTTCTTCTTTTGTTTCAATTCCATGATCAACTGCATTTCTGAGTAAATGAATAAGAGGTTCTCCTATCTCATCAATAACAGTTCTATCAAGTTCCGTGTTAGCGCCTTCAATTACAAATTGAATCTCTTTATTCATTCCCAAAGATAAATCTCTAATCATTCTCGGAAATCTATTAAAAACTACTTCAAGTGGTAACATTCTTATTTTCATAACCAAATCTTGTAATTCAGATGTAGACCTAGCAATTTGTTCTAACGTTTCATTTAATTCAGGTAAATTATATGTATTACTTATTTGCTCAAGTCTAGTTCTATGGATTACAAGTTCTGATACCATATTCATAACCATATCTAATCGTTCTAAATCTACCCTAACTGATTGAGCTCCTTTTTTATGAGTGGTAGGTTGCTTTTGAGTAACTTTTTTATCTTTAGCTACTTGTTTATTATCTGCATTTATTTCAACTTTATTTATATTTTTTTCATTAAGACTGTTGTTATTTTCTGGATTTTTTTTATCTTGTTTAGTTATATTTTGTTCAATATTTTTAATTTGATTTTCAATATTTTCTTTAGCTTCTTGTAAATTCTCAAAAACTTCTACACCATAAGCCATTTTTACATTTTCAGAATTAATTTCTCTAATTCTTACTTTTTCAATTTCAGAAATTGTCTTTATAATATTTTTAAGTGTTTCATTTGAAAGAGTTGTTATATATACAATTTCTACTTCAAAATCAAAATTCTCTGTTTCAATATCTGGAATAGTCGGCAATGTATGTATTATTTCCCCAAACTTCTCTATCTCTCTAAACAAAATAAATATCCTAGCAGTTTTAAGTAAAACCGTTTGTGCAAGAACAACTTTTATTTCGTATACAGAATAAGGAGCTCTCTCAACATTTATTACCTTTAAATGATGATCTTCTAGTTTTAATTTTTCTTCTATGGTTATATTTTTATCTTCACTTGAAATAGGTTTTGTTTTCTCTGAATCATTTTTTTTAATTTCATTATTTTTAGTTGCATTATCATTACTAACATTTGCTAATGATTTTATTATTTCTTCAATTTCCATATCATCAGAATTTCCATCACTTATATTATTGACCATTAACTCTAATGTATCTAAACATTTAAATAATGTAGTTACCACATCTCTGTTTACTTTAAGCGTTCCATCTCTAAATTTTGATAAAACATCCTCCATTTTGTGAGTTAATTCTGACATTTTCATGTATCCCATCGTAGCAGACATACCTTTTATGGTATGACTAACTCTAAAAATTTCATTTACTACTTCTAAATCATCTGGTTTTTGTTCTAACTCTAAAAGACAATCATTTAGTTTTGATAAATTTTCAAGAGACTCTTCTAAAAACATAGATAGATATTGTGAAGTATCCAAATTATTTCACCACCTTTTGATAAAAAAATGTTCCTAATTTTGTAAATCCAATTTGTTGGTAATCATATATATTTTCCGTTGCTCCTATAAATATAATTCCCTTTGGCTTTAAAGAGTTGTAAAACTTATTATATATTTTCATTTTCTCTTCTTTTTTAAAATATATAACAACATTTCTACAAAGAATTAAATCAAATGTTGATGGAAAATCATCTAAAATTAAATCATGCCTCTTAAAAATAATCTTGTTTGCAATGAAATTTTTAATAGTATATTTTGAATTATAATTATCAAAATATTTTGAAAGATATGGTATAGGAATATCTATAATCTCATCTTCTGTATAACATCCTCGCTTGGCATAATCTAAAATTTTATTATCAATATCTGTAGCCAAAATCTTATAATTAAGATTCATTTCTTCAAAAAGCATTGCAACTGAATATGGTTCTGAGCCATTAGAACACGCACTATTCCAAATTGAATATACATCTTTTTTGGGTAAATCATTTTGTATAATATCTGTAAGTTGAAAAAACAAATCTTTATTTCTGAAAAATTCTGTTACATTTATAGTTATTAAATCTAAAAATTGATTTTTTAGTATTGGATCTTTTTCACATGAAGCAATAAATTCCTTTATTGTTCTTGCATTTGTTTTAGATATAAAAAACTCGATTCTTCTGTGCATTTGATTTTCTTTATATGCAGACAATTTAATTTTAAATTCTTTATAAACATAATCATAAAGCTCACAAATATTAAACATATCCTATCTCTTCATACCTTTCCTGCATGTTTAAGTATCTCAAATATTATTTCATCCGTAGATAAAATTTTATCTATATTTCCCGTTTCTATTGCAGACTTTGGCATTCCAAAAACAATAGAATCCCTCTGATTCTGTGCAATAGTAATTCCTCCAAAATCTTTTATATATCCAACACCTTTTGATCCGTCTTTTCCCATTCCTGTAAGAATTATCCCCAAAAGTCCATTTTTATAAACTCTTGATGCTGACTCAAATAAAATATCTGCAGAAGGTCTTACATTATTTATTTCAATATCTTGGTTTAAAGAAATTCTCTTACCATTGCTAATCAACATATGATACCCACTCGGAGCTATATAAACACAATTTGACCTTATAATTTCATTATCTCGTCCTTCTTGAAATTTATAATCGCTTATTTCACTAAGATGTTCTACAAATTGTTGTGTATGACCATCAGGCATATGTTGTACTATAAAAATAGGCAAATCAAGTTTCACTTTTAATTTATTGAAAATATATTCAATAATTTTAGGACCTCCCGTTGATGAAGCAATAACTATTGCTTTCTGTACATTCAATAAAACTCTCTTTATTCTACTATTTTTTACGTTATAAACCTCATCTACAATTAAATCTTTTACATGATTCATATCACAGAAATTTAAATTTGCTCCATGACTAATAAATTTAATATTTCCAAATCCTAAAATTTGTTTAACGTTATCTATACTTTGTTCTTCACTATTAATAATACACAAAATATTAAGTCCATACTTTTTTAACTCTAGGAGAACATTTATAAAATCTTCTTCACACTCTAAAATATTTACAATTATACAATCTACTATGTAGCTTAGCTCATATACAAAATTCTTTATGTCTTTATAATCTTTAAACATTCTGACTATTTCAATACCTGCATCCTTAGATAGCGTATCAAAAAGTAGTTTCCTCATTAGTGGAGATTTATCGAGGATTAAAACCTTAACCTTTGTTATCATTTCAAATAACCTTATCTCTCTTATCTCTTCCATAAATTCTTATAAGGACAGTTCCATAGTTTAAATCAAAAAATACTGTTCTACCAGTTTCTCCACCAACTTCTTCAGCTATAATTTTTATACCATTGCAATCTAAAATGTTTTTTACAGCATTAATATTTTTTTCGCCAATATTAAGAGTGCTAGACTTTCTTCTAAACATGGAAGCTCCTCCAATTATCTTCGCTTTTACATTTGTTACATCGCTTCCCATTAAAGTCATTTTGTTTAATATATACGGTATTGCATAATCTGCATATCTAAACTTCATATTCTGAGTAAGAATCTCTTTTGTTGAATCAAATTCTGAAAGATAAGGTAGCATAATATGGGCTAATGCTCCTATTTTTTTTGTTTCATCATATAAGGTCAGTCCTATACACGATCCTAAACCCCTAGTCTCGAGAGTATGGGGAGCTCTGTCTACCACTAACTCTCCAATTCCAATATTAATATTCATAATATCTACTCATCACTCTCTCCTAATTCTTTGTCAACTATCTTATCCATACGAAGATAAATTACAATTTCATCATTAATTAGTATCATATCTTTTACATATTGAAAATCCAATTGGTTTACATTTATAGCACTTTTTATATCTCTTGTTTTATCCTCAATCTCTCTGAAATAATTAAATACCTCTAACACTTCATTTACAACAAATCCTACTAATACATCTTTGTGTTTAATTATTATTATTTTTTTATTTGCTCCTTCATTTTTAATGCCTATACCTAAAAGTATCGCAATGTTATAAATTTTTATTACTTGCCCTTCATAATTGTATAATCCCTCTAAAGAAGGTTGTAATGAAGGCAAATAAGTTAAATTTTCATATTTTATTATTCTGTCAACATAATTTGTATCACACGCATACTTACCATTACCTAATCTAAATATTAAAAGTTTATTACTTAACATATAAAGTTCGGTTCTCCTTTTTATAATTTTACATTTATATCAGAATCATACATTTAACAAATTTAAACAAAAAAATAAGACTATCTGCTTTTATTATTTCACAAATAGCCTATAATATTATTTTTTTAAAAATTCTTTGAACCGATTCATCACTTGAGATATATAAAAATTTTCACAAGATTTCATATAAATATCATTAATTTTATTTACTGGCAAAACATTTGAAGATGTACTCGTTAAAAAACACCCATCAAATTCATCTATACAATCATTTCTTACACTCTCTTCAACCAGTTTAAATCCAAGGGTAGAAATTATATTATTAACATTAATTCGAGTAACTCCGTTTAAAACTAAATTTTCTGGTGCTGTAAAAAACTCATTTCCCTTAACAAAATAAACATTTGTTCTACTTCCCTCTGTAATAAATCCATCTCTATTAACAAGAATAATTTCATAAACATTATTTTTATCTATAAGTTTCTGTGCTAAATTTTTAAAATCATAATCATAAGTTTTTATAGAAGGATTCTTTCTTTCAAAATTTGCTGTAATAACTTCAACACCAATTTTTTCATCTGGATAATAGAATTTTATAGGATAAATAT
Source organism: Clostridiales bacterium (assembly GCA_017889345.1). Taxonomy (GTDB): domain Bacteria; phylum Bacillota; class Clostridia; order Clostridiales; family Clostridiaceae; genus Dwaynesavagella. The sequence goes on from JAGHEJ010000046.1 coordinate 21,293, forward strand.
AAACATCACATTCACCATTATCTTTAAAAATAATTTCTATCTTGATATTTCCATTGATAATTTCATTTTTAGAAATAACAAGATAAACTTTATCTTTAAAATCAATATTATCCAAATTTTTACCACTAAATTTTAAAATTGAATTTATCAAACGATTATAATGACCATTCCAAAACAAAATTTCAGAATTCACCACTCTAACAACCTCATAAACATTTTTAAAACTACGACTATAAACTTTTAAAAAATCATCACAACTAAATACTTCATTATTAAACAAAAATTTCTTTCCAATTAAATCCATTCTCTTATTTCCAATTCAAATTTATAATATTAGGAATCTTCTTTTTACTATTAATTAAAAATCCATTTCCAACTAACTCTAAAAGAGGAAGATCATTTAAAGAATCTGAATACATACAAGAATTTTTATGATCAAAATTTTCAATATTATTACTTCTCAAAAACTCTTCAAATCTCAAAACCTTTTCCTTTCCTTTATTATTATATCCAATCATTTTTCCTGTATAAAATCCATCACAAACTTCATATCTCGTTCCCAAAACATAATTAACTGAACATAATTGATTAAATTTATTTAAATAAAATTCTGGAGAAGCAGAAATAAGAATAACTTTGTAACCTTCTTCCTTTCTTCTTTCCATTTCAATTAGAGCATCTTTATACAATAATTTCTTCGTTATATATGTATCAAAAAATTTCTGTGAAAGTTTGTCTACAGTTTCAACAGAAACTCCTTTTAAAAATGATAAATATTGTTCCTTAGATTTTTTCTCATCATAAAATCCAAACAAATACATCAAACCCGACTTCAAAACTTTATTAAAATAAAGATAAAACCTTTTATCCTCTTTACACAAAAATTTATAAAATTCAATAAACGTATCTTTACATGTGAGAGTTAAGTCAACATCAAAAATTGCAAATTTCACTGTAAAAACTCCTTACTTTATTTTTTATATAATAACACAAAAGTGCCCTCAAAACTAAGGACACTAATAATTAATCTTCATCTACTATGCTGTCATAATAAGCAGCAACCTCTTCAAACTCTTTCTCTTCAGGAACAACTAATTCATCTTCATCAGTTAATCTAAATACGTAAGAAGAACCATCTTCATTATTATAAACAACGCAGTAATTCTTTCCCTTATATTCAAATCCATCGATAACTTCACACCTTATAACATTGTGATTCTCATCTTCGAATTCAACAAACACTGGTTCATCAAAACCACCTTCATGATCATGGTCATGGTCGCTATTTAAAATCTCTTTTTCATTATCGTTTATCATACTATATCCTATAAAGGAACACACCTCCATCCTTGAACTTGGAATTTAACTTTATTTTTCCCAAAATTCCTTGTAAATACCTTACTTTCTCTTGTTAATTTCTTCAAGTAACTCTTCTGCATTCTCGCCAGAAATAAATTCTCCATCTAATAAAACATATAGTTGTTCACAACATTCGCCACAATATCCCAAACAACCTTCTACATTAACATCAAATTCTCCAGTTTTCTCTAATTCTTCTTTAACTTCTTCTGTACCCAAAGCTAAATTTGATTCACAAATATATATCTTTTTAATTGTTCTCATCTCCATAAACTATAAATTTTATAAATATTATTATAGTAGTTAATTAATTTTTTTGCAAATATAAAACTTATAGAAAACCTTAAAACTATAAGTTATTTAAATTTTATTTACTATTAATAGTATTACAAATTTTAAGAATTCTATTCAAACATAGCAAGCTTCATTCTCGCTTCATTTAATTCTCTATTTAACTCCGTAATAATTTTATCTTTTTGTAAAATAGACTCAATCTCCAATGCTTTCTCATATATTTCTTGAATCTTGCTAATTTTAGAAAACAGGCTTTTAAATTGATTTGGCTTAAAAGTTCCCCAAAATTCCGAATAATATTTTGATTTTCGTTTAATCAAATTATTTTTCATAGAATAATAATGAGAAGCAATTGCCTTAGGATGTCTATTTAATTTTTCCGATAGTATATCAAAGATTTCTATCTTTTTCTTGTTTCTATACTGATCAACATAATCAAATAAAATATCATTTTCTTCCTTAGTCCATACTCTTTGCAAATACTTTTTTCTAAAATTTTCAGTCTCATTAATTAATTTATAATAATAAACCCTAGCTTGACCCGGAGTAATATGAGGATTTAATTTCGAAAACTCTTTCGCAGCTTCTTTAATTGTATAACCTTTCTTTTTTAACTCCGAGATATATTTTAAAAGACTTTGTTTTTCATATGCTGTCCATTCTCTTTTAACTGCCAATTAACTCACCTCTTTTAAATACATTCGCTATGGTAAAATTGTATCATATTTTTAAATTTATGTAAATACTTTGTTATTTTAGTTAATTTTTATTCAACAATTCGTTTATTTTGTTATTAATTTCGAATACATCAACACTTTTAACTATTTTATTGTTTATCCCATACTGTTTTTTAATTCTCAAAATATTATAAACTTTCCTATCAATTTCAAATTCTTGTATTTCTCCATCTAACACCGCTTGTTTAATTCTATCAACAGAATTTAATATGTTTTCATAACCTGAACCTATTAATAAAATATCAACTCCAGCCTTTAAGGCTTTAAGCGAAGCTTCAGGAATTGAATTAGTGTCAGTAAGTCCCTTCATTATCATATCATCAGTTATAACAATTCCTCTGAATCCTAATTCTTTTCTTAATATTTCAAACAGAAAAATCCTAGAAAGAGTTGCTATATTTTCACTATCAATTCGAGGATAAAATAAATGAGATACTAAAAGCGAATCCATACCATTTTCAATTGCAACCTTAAATGGATAAAGTTCAACATCAATTAATCGTTCATAGTTATGCTGAAGAACTGGAAGCTCCTCATGAGAATCTTCATATGTATCACCGTGTCCTGGATAATGCTTTCCAACAGCAATAATCCCACTATCTTTAAGCCCTTTCATCATTGCAACTCCTAATTTTGCAACAATTTCTTTATCTGATGAAAAAGAACGTGATCCAATCACAGTATTTTGAAGATTTGTATAAACATCTAATACCGGCGCAAAATCCATGTTAAATCCAAGAGAATAAATAATTTCTCCCGTTAATTTACCAATATTATAAGCATAATTTTCATCATTTACCTCTCCAATCTGATTAGCTTTTGGAAACTTATTTATTTCTTTTGGAAGTCTGGTAACCAATCCTCCTTCTTGGTCAAGAGATATAAACAAAGGAATATTCCCAATTTCATTATTGATAGTTTTAATTTGATTAATTAAATTTATCGTTTGATTGGCAGTAGAAATATTTCTCCCAAAAAATATTAATCCTCCAATTTTTAGATCCTTAATCAATGAAATATCATTTTGAGTTAATGAAGTATTTCCATCAATTCCCCCAATAAATAATTGACCAATTTTTTCATCTAAAGTCATTCCCATAACTTGATTTAAAATTTCATCCTCTCTCGTTTCTCTTACATCTACACCTCGTGGTTCTACTACCTGCTCATTTTGGTTAAAAGAACAAGAACTAAATGACATAAAACATAAACTCATAACAATGAAAAATTTTTTTAAAATAGTAATCGCTCCTTTAAAAAATAAATGTGAGTTATAAAACTATAACTCACACTATATTTAAAACTATTCTTTGTCTGCAAGATCTTTGTAATATTCACGTTTTTCTTCAGCAAACTTAGCTGCTTGCTCATAAATCTCTTCAACTTGATCTGGTGCAACTTTAGCTAAAGCATTGAATCTTATCTCACTCTTAATATACTCTTTAAAGTCTCCAGTTGGCTCTTTAGAGTCTAATATGAATGGATTCTTTCCTTGCTCTTTAAGCTCTGGATTATATCTGAATAAGCTCCAGTATCCAGCTTCAATAGCTTTCTTAGCTTGTTTTTGAGCTGTTCCCATACCAGCTAAAATTCCGTGGCTGATACACTGACTATACGCAATTACTATAGATGGTCCTGGGTAAGCTTCAGCTTCTTTAATTGCTTTTAACGCTTGGTTAAAGTCAGCACTTAAAGAAATTTGAGCAACATAAACATATCCATAACTCATAGCCATAGCTGCTAAGTTCTTCTTATTAACTCTCTTACCATTTGCTGCAAACTTAGCAATTGCTCCAAATGGAGTTGATTTAGAAGACTGACCCCCAGTATTTGAATATATCTCTGTATCAAATACTAAAATATTGATATCTTGATTTTGTGCGATAACGTGATCTAATCCACCAAATCCGATATCGTAAGCCCAACCATCTCCTCCAAAGATCCAGTTAGAAGTCTTAACTAAAGACTCTTTGTTGTTCAATAACTCTTTAACAGTTGCATTTCCACTTTCTTTCTCTAAAAGAGGAACTATTTGATTATAAAGTTCCAGTGACTTATCTCCATTATTAAAGTTCTCACACCAGCTCTTTAATAAATCTTTTAACTCTGTAGAAACTTCTCCACTGTTTATCAACTTCTCAGCTAATTCAACATTTTCTCTTCTCTTATTGTTAGCTGCTAAATATAAACCGTATCCAAACTCTGCAGCATCTTCAAATAATGAGTTAGCCCATGCTGGTCCTCTTCCTTCACTATTCTTAGTATAAGGTGTAGCTGGAACAGATCCTCCCCAAATTGAAGAACATCCAGTAGCATTAGCTATAACCATTCTTGGTCCAAATAATTGAGTTACAAGTTTAGAGTATGGAGTTTCTCCACATCCTGCACAAGCACCACTGAACTCCATTAGTGGTTGCTCAAACTGACTAGCTTTAACTGTTGTAAGTGGAAGTGGGTTTTTCTTAGGAGCAACTTTTGTTGTATTATATGAATAATCGTAATGCTCTTGCTTATTTCTTTGACGCTCTTCATCAGTTGGAACCATTTCAAGTGACTTTGGTTTAGATGGACAAACATCAACACAGTTTCCACATCCTGTACAATCTTCAATAGAAACTTGCATTGAGAAATAAAGTTTCTTTTCTGTTTTAATACCCTTAGCTTCTGCTGTTAAGTATCCTTCAGCTGCATTGTTCTTCTCATTTTCAGTAACTAAAAACGGTCTTATAACCGCGTGTGGACACACGAAAGAACACATATTACATTGAATACAAGTCTCTGGATTCCATCTTGGAACAGTAACAGCAATTCCTCTTTTTTCGTACTTAGCAGTACCTTGGTCAAATGTTCCATCTTCTCTTCCTTTAAATACACTTACAGGAAGTGTATTTCCTTTAAGTTTGTTAACTGGCTCAAGTATACTCTCAACATACTCAGTTTTCTCTAACTCAGTTTTATAAGCTTCGTTACCAGTTACATCTTGAGCATTTTTCCAGCTTTCTGGAACATTTATTTCCACTAATGCGTTTATACCAGCATCTATAGCATCAAAGTTCATCTTAACAATCTTCTCACCTTTTTTGCCATACGCTTTTTCTGCAGATTGCTTTAAGTACTTAGTAGCATCCTCAACTGGTATTATGTTAGCAAGCTTAAAGAATGCAGATTGCATTATCATGTTTATTCTTCCACCAAGTCCTAAATCTTTCGCTATCTTAACAGCATTAATTATATAGAACTTGATATTATTTTGAGCTATTGTTTTCTTCACGTGAGCAGGCAATCTTTGCTCCAATTCTTCAGGTGACCAAATAGTGTTTAATAAGAAAGTTCCACCATTTTTAACACCAGAAACAATAGTATCATATTTACTCATGTAAGCTTGGTTATGACAAGCAACAAAATCAGCCTTAACTATTCCATAAGTTGATCTAATTCTATTATCACCAAATCTCAAATGAGAAATTGTAATTCCTCCAGATTTCTTAGAATCATACTCAAAATAAGCTTGAACGTGTTTTTTAGTATTATCTCCAATAATCTTGATAGCCATTTTATTAGCACCAACAGTTCCATCTGATCCTAATCCCCAGAACTTACAACTAATCAAAGAAGGATCTTCAATTATTACATCATCAACTAAGTCAATGCTTTTCTCTGTAACATCATCAACAATACCAACTGTAAATCCTGTTCTTGGTTTATCTGCATTTAATAATTCAAATACAGAAACTAAATGAGTAGGTGATACTTCTTTAGAAGCTAATCCATATCTTCCCCCTACAATAATTGGATGTCTATCTGTACCATAAAAAGCTGACATTACATCTTTGTAAAGAGGTTCTCCTTCAGCTCCTGGCTCTTTTGTTCTATCTAATACAGCAATTTTCTTAACGCTTGCTGGTATTTCATTCAATAAGTGTTTAACACTAAAAGGTCTGTATAGGTGAACAATAAGTACCCCTACTTTTTCTCCTTTTTGCATTAAGTAATCTACAGTTTCTTCTGCAGTTTCTGCAGCTGATCCCATACAAATAATTATTCTTTCAGCATCAGGTGCTCCATAATAATTAAATAACTTATAGTTTTTACCTGTAAGTTCATTAATTTTATTCATGTAGTTCTCAACTACCTCTGGTAGTTTTTCATAATAACTGTTGGCAGCTTCTCTTGCTTGGAAATAAATATCTGGGTTTTGTGCAGTACCTCTAGTTACTGGATTACCTGGATTTAAACGTCTATTCTTAAATTCTTTTAGTGCATCGTAATCAATTAACTGTTTTAAATCTTCATATTCAAAAGCTTCAACTTTTTGAACCTCATGAGAAGTTCTATACCCATCGAAGAATACTACAAAAGGAACTCTACCTTTTATAGCTGATAAATGTGCAACAGGTGCCAAATCCATTATCTCTTGTACACCACTAACAGCTAATAAAGAAACTCCAGTCTGTCTTGTTGCCATAACATCTTGGTGATCACCAAAAATTGACAGTGCTTGAGCAGCAACAGCTCTTGCAGTTACATAAAAAACTCCTGGAAGTAACTCACCAGCAATTTTGTACATATTAGGAATCATTAATAACAATCCTTGAGAAGCTGTGTAAGTAGATGTTAATGATCCACCTTGTAACAATCCATGAACTGTACCAGCAGCTCCTGCCTCTGATTGCATCTCAATGACATCAACAACTCTATCAAAAACATTTTTCTTTCCTTGTGATGCCATTTCATCGATAGTCTCACCTATTCCACTTGAAGGTGAAATTGGGTATATAGCTGCAACTTCTGTAAACGCATACGCAACATACGCAGCAGCACCATTACCATCAACGGTAACTGTTTTTCTTTTAATCACTTCAATTCCTTCTTTCCATACAATTATCGTATTAAGAATATCTTTTAAAATCCTATAATTTAGCTACATTGAAAGTATAACAAAATTATATTGATTTTTTTTTAATAATTTGTGTATTTTTTGTTAAGTAGGTTATTTTTTTAATTTACCTCAATTCATATCTCTTCAAAAATTTTGTATATTCAACATTTTTATTTATTAAATGTTCTCTCATATCCATTTGACTTTTCCTATCACCATGTACTAAAAATATTTTTTTAGGACTCTTATTCATAGAATGAACATAGTCAACAATTGTATTTCTATCACCATGACCTGATAAACTTGGAAAATTATATATCTCTGCTTTTACCTCAAATTTATCCCTAAAAATTTTCACTTCTTTATTCCCTTTAAATAATCTCCAACCTAAAGTTCCCTGAACTTGATTCCCAACTAATATAATTGAAGTTTTAGGATCGCTAACATGTTTTCTTAAATGATAAACAATTCGTCCTCCTTCACACATTCCTCCTCCTGATAAAACAACATAAGGATCTTGGCTTTCTTGTGCTTCGATAGACTCTTCCTTAGTTGTTAAATAACAAAGATTTGTAAAGTCTAAAGGATCATCCCCTTCACTTAATTTTTGTAAAGCATCTTCATCATATAAATCCTTACATTTTTCATAAATATCAATAATTTTAGTTGACATTGGACTATCTATATAAACTTTATAACTTAAATCATTCTGTTCGAAAATATCATTTATTAGATATAAAATTTCTTGCATTTTTCCAACTGTGGCTGAAGGTATTAAACATTTACCTCCTCTTTTTAACGTATTTAATACAATATCTTGAAATTTATCAAAAAAATCATTAGATTCATGTTCAGCTAAACTTCCATATGTGCTTTCTATAATTGCATAATCTGCACCTACTCCTTTTTGTGGATCTTTTAAAATAGGAGTATTAAGTTTTCCTATATCTCCACTATAAAATACTGTTTTATCATCAACTATTACGAGTATTGATGCCGATCCTAGCAAATGTCCTGCATCAAATAATTCTACAAAAACATTGTCTATAATTTCTGTTTTCTCCATGTAATTTATTTCAACATAATTATCTAAAAACATTTGTACATTTTCAGAATTAAAAAGTTTATATGTCTCTCCTGAAAATTCTTCAAATATTCTAGAACTTTCTTCAAGTACTACTTCAGATAAAAGTTTTGTAGCTTTAGTTCCGTAAACTTTTCCTTTATATCCCATTTCATACAAAATTGGAACTCTTCCACAATGATCTATATGTGCATGACTTAACACAACTGCATCTATTTCGTGTGGATCAAAGTATAAATCCAAATTAGAATGAATTTTCATATCTTTCCCTTGAAATAATCCACAGTCTAACAAAATATTACCATACTCAGTGCTAATCATATGGCAAGCACCTGTGATTCCATCAGCTCCACCGTAATTTATATATCTAATCATTCTTTATCTCCAAATAAATAATTGGGTACCGATATAATTAACGATACCCAATTATTATTAGCCTTTTTAAAATAATCTAAACATATTTTTGATTTTTATAATTTATTTTCTAACTTATACTATCATTTAAATTTTTATCTTCATAATCTTTTATGATTGTTGAAAATTTCATTTTTCCATTTAAATCAAAAGATGATATTAAAATATTCCTTGAATAATCTTCATCTACATCTTCTAAAACTTCACCAACAACTATTACATTTTCATCTTCATTAATAATTTTCAGTGCAGTTAATTCATTTTTGTTTACAATACTATTTTGCCAAATAATATTTCCATTTGAATCGTATTTTAATAATACCAAATCTTTATTTAATGGATTATTTATTGTTATTGGAACTTCTACATCTCCATCTCCGTTACTAACTTCTGCAAGTACCAATATATCTCCATTTTCAAGAGCTACAATATCTTTAAAATCATCAATGTGAGATGAACCATAAAATTCTTCCCATAAAAAGTTTCCATTTCCATCAAATCTTGCAATAAATCCATCTGTCCATTCAGATTTTCTATATCCTGAGGCAATCAAGCAATATTGATTATCAGAAACATTTATTATCTTATTAAATTTATTAATCTTGGAATCTTCAAATATTTTCCCCCAAGCTATTTTATTGTTACGATCAATTTTCAAAATATAACTATCTTTATTTTGAGGTAGCTTAGGTTCTGTAATAATTTTACCAACTAAAATCTTATTTGCAGATGTGTCATCATAAACAATATCTACAGAAACATTTTTGATTTTATATTTTTCACCGATAGAAATACTTCTTATGAATTCATCTTTTTCAAATAAGTATACTGTTCTATTTTTAGTTAATTTCTTTCCAAAAATATCTTTATACTCATATACAAGATGGTTTGCAAAATTTGCTACAAGTTGTTTATAGTTAGATTCTGTAATTTCCTCTTGCTTATCATTAAATATGGTTACATAGTTAGCATCTACCCCTGATTTTTTTAAAAATTCATCTTTTAAATCACTAAATTTAAAATCATTAAACAACATAATATTTATAAGCTCTGCTTCTTTCATAGAATTCAATGGGTAAGCTCTATAACCAAATATTAACATTAAAACAAAAATTAAATTACATATTTTCTTCATATTAACTACCTCTTAAAAATAATTTCCGATTTTTAATTAGTAGTATTATCATTAATAGAAAAATTTATCCAAAAATTCTAAAGTTTTTAAATCAAATTATATAAATTTTTCATTTCCATAAAAAATTCATCAATTGATGTTAAAGATAGCTCTTTTCTAAAATTATGTCTTTTCATTGAATTCATATATTTAGGATCATAATAATTTTCCATTAATAATTGAAATAGTTCCTCGTATTTTCCTTGGTCAAATAACGTAACATATTCATTCATTTCTTTATTTGAAGCATACTTCCTAAGAAGCATCATACTTTCTCTAAAATCATTTAATATATCTTCTCTAACTTTATAATTTCCACAAGCCAAAGTTTTTTCATCAATATTAAAGTAATCTTCCATAATGGTCTTAACTCTAATGTCCATTGGCAAATCTACACAAGCATGAATCCCATTTTCCATTGCATTAAATATGTACTCAGGAATAATAATTTTACCAATGCGTTTACTCTCTCCCTCAACAAACACATTAATTTTTTCCTGCTCAGAAAATTTCTTATCATAAACTATGTTCATAACATCATGGAAAACAATTGATTCAAATTGTTTTTGAGAATTTTGCTCTCCAAGATTTACTCCACCTAAAAAAGAAGCTCTATGATTTGCGGCGTATTCAAGATCAATAACAGGATATCCATTTTCTTTTAACATATTTAAAATTTTCGTTTTTCCAATTCCTGTTTTTCCATGTATAACTATAAAGTTTATTTTCTTTAAAATTTCTGGAAAGGTATCTCTCAAAAATTTCCTATAACCCTTAAATCCCTTCTCTAATTTATAATTTTTTATTCCAATAGAGTTAAATAAATTATGTACAGTAAGACTTCTCATTCCCCCTCTTGCACAAAAGAAAACTATATTTTTGTTTTGTGCAAACTCTTGAGAAACCCTATCAAAAAAACTCTCAAGTTTATAGCTTGCATATCTAAGAGCTAATTTTTTTGCTTCACAAATACTTTTATGTACATAAACATATCCAACTTCTTCTCTCTCTTTATCATTTAAAATTGGAATATTTATAGCTCCGAATATAGTTCCATCTTTGAATTCTTTTTCAGATCTAACATCAATTATGCATTTATTTTCAAGATTAAAAAGTTCTTCACTTCCTATAACTTTATTAAAAATAATATTTCCCTCCTAAAATTTTTTAATCCAATCCCACAAAAACTCTACGAAACTTTGTATACGTTTGATATATTCTTTGAAATTTTTTTGTTTTTAAATTGTCAAAAAAAACTAATTATACTATAATTATACCATAATAAATAAAAATTTACGAATGAGGTGTTTTATGCGTTCAAAATCTATTAGAAAAATCATAGCTTCTGCTCTAATGTTCTCATTGTTTGTTGGAGTTGGGGTTAGTGTAACTCAACCACCACAAATTGTACAAGCTGATGACGATAGAGACGATATATACGATACAGATGATAGAGATGATACAGACGATAGAGATGTTTTCAAAGGAAATTTATCTGTAACTGGTACAACTACTCATTTAGGAAGATCTGCAGTTACTTTACCTATACCTGCAGGAATAAAAGTTAAAGATCTTGATGTTGAAAACGAACCACATGATGATATAGATGAAGCAGTTGTTGGAAATAATATTGTTATATACGGTTTAAGATCTGGAGTAAATTACAGAAATTTAAGACTTAAAATAGAAGATGTTACTGGTGTTGATTATATATATAACTTAAATCCATTTACTGTTAGTGGAAGTTCTCAAGGTTCAACTAGTACTTCTAATAACAATGGTGGACAAGTAACTACTCCAACACAAGCAAACAGACAAGCTATACAAGATTATCTTAAAAAAGTTTATCAAAACATCTTCGGTAGAGAAGTTGATCAACAAGGCTTAGATTTCTGGACTAGTCAACTTGCAAGTGGTCAAGTTGAATTAGACGAATTTTTCCAAAGACTGTTAGTTGAAAAAGAGTTCTTAACTGTTGCTCCAACTCCTGAAGAAAAAATTAAGAAAATTTATGCTGGTGTTTTCCAAAGAGAACCTGATCAAGGTGGATTACAATACTGGGTTTCTAAATATAACGAAGAATTAAGAGATGAAAAAAATGAAAGAGAAGCCTTAGAAGATATCATCGATAAAATGACAGAAGGTCCTGAGTATCAATCAATACTTAATAAATTAGGACTACACGATGACTAAAATTTATTTAAAGGGGTGTGAATATTCACACTCCTTTTTATATTTTCGAAAAATTTACTTTTCTAAATCCCTTTATATATATGGTATTAATTTATATATTGACAAGAAATTCCTCTACATTTATAATACATTTGTAACATTTTTTAAGAAAATATTTCAAATTAATTACATTGCTAGTTGAAATTAGGAGGGTATTTACATTTATGAAAAAAAACTTTTTAAAACTATTAGTGTGTGCTGCTATATGCGTATCATCTGTTTCTGGAGCAGGTGTTCCTAATAATATTTCTTTAGCTCAAGAAAGTAACATCGTTACTGTTGCCAGTGAAGTTATACCTACTATCAAATTTTCTCTACATGAAGGAGATATGATCATTGGAACTGTTATTTTCGATAAAAAATATGATTTTGTAGAAGGAAAAACTTCTGATTCTTCTATAACTGTTGATATCGTTGATGGACAAGTTCAATTTTATAATTTAAAACCTAATACAACATACAAAAATATTTCTATAACTTTAAAAGATAAAGATGGAAAGCTTCACACATTTAAAATTGGAGATTTCACTACGCCTGACAAAACATTCGTAGGATATGGAAATGTTTCTGTTACTAATTCTCAAGGAAATCTTATTGGAACTGTAACATATACAGAAAACCCTTCACTACCTATTGGAAAAATCAACCATATTGAAATTTCTGATAACTCTTTAAAAGTTGATGTTATTAATAACGTTATAACAATTCAAAATTTGAAAGAAAACACTAAGTACTCAAATTTAACATTAAGAATTGTTAACGATAAAAAAGAAGTTCGCACTATTTCCTTAAACGAATTTACAACTCCTAGCAAAGACATTTCTCAATTAGATGTTAAAATATCTTTTTACAATAATGAATATAGAGGAGATATAATTCTTCCTGAAAATATTTTTGCTGTTAAAGCTGAAATTTCTGACAAGTCACTACTTGTAGATACTGTTAATGGTTTTGTTACAATACTTAACTTAAAACCAGAAACAACTTACGAAAATTTAGTTTTAAATATAACTGATGAAAAAAATCAAAACCATTCATTTAAGTTAAAAACTTTCTCTACTAAAAATAAAGATTTTTCATATGCCGATGTAAAAGTTGAACAACTTAATATGATTCAAGGTGTGGTTATCCTTCCTAATAATTTAAAAATATCTGATGCAAAAATATCAGATCCAAATATAAAATTCGTAATAGAGAACAATTCATTAATTCTTCTTAACTTAAAACCAAATACAACTTACGAAAATTTAAAAATCATAGTTCAAGATGAAAATAAAGAGCTTCACAACTTTGTTATAAATAAATTTTCAACTACTAGTGGAAATCAAAATTTAGACAAGATTTCTGCATATGTTAAGAATGCTTACATAAAAGCATTTGATAGAACAGAAATTGATCAAGATGGATTTAATTATTGGGTTGAACAACTTTCTCAGCACAAAATAGGTGGTAGACAATTTATACTAAACCTTCTAGAAACTGATGAGTTTATTAAAGTTACAAAAGATTCAAAAGACAAAATTACAAGAATTTATGCTGTTATGTTTAATAGAGTTCCTGACTTTGAAGGTTTACAATATTGGATAAAAGAATATGAAAAAGAAGTTAGCGTTATAAAAGATGAAAAGAAATCTGTTGCAAATATAGTTTCAAGAATGACAGATAGCGATGAATTTAAAAATGTTGTTATTGATCTTGGAATCAAATATTAACAAAAAATTGAAGAGTCTATAAAATTATAGACTCTTCTTTTTTGATGTAAAATTAAATAATAATCCTACAATAATTATTATTAAAAATATTGCAATATATATTAAAACAGCTTTATATCCATGAGCAATGAATGTTGCAAATATCATAAATAGTGATCCTATTATTGCTGCTATTGGAACAATAAATCTTTGAAAAAAGTTTAAATCTTTCATAACTCTCATTGTCCATATAAATATAGGAATATATAATGCGTACATAGTTACAACTGGCAATTCTGAAAAATCTAGGAACAACCCCCACCATCCATTAAAACTTCCATACCAAGCAATAAGCCAACCTATTATAATAAAAAAGGCTACAACTCCTGAATTTACAGGAACACCAGTTTTCTTATTTATTTTTGAGAAAAATTTTGGAACTGGTCCCATGTTTCTTGCAGAAAGAGAATAAATTCCCCTAATACAAGACAAACTCAATCCATTCAAAGTTCCAAGACAAGATATTACTACAAATATAAATAAAGTACTTCCTCCAATTGAACCTAAAGTATTTGAAAAAGCTTGCCTAATAGAACTCTCTCCTCCACCAATAAAATCATTTATACTCATAGAGCTAGTTAACCCTAAAAAATACAAAACATACACAACAATAATGATACTAGTACCAACTAAGAGAGCTCTTGGTAAATTTTTTCTTGAATCTTTTAATTCTGCATTTATAGTTGTAGCTACAATCCATCCTTCATAAGCAAATGCCGTGGCAACAATAGACGTAAATAAAGGATTAGAGGTTAAATCATGGGTAACATATTTAAAATTTTCTATAGTTTGTCCTGTTGACAATCCTTTAATTAAACCTACTACCGCCATAAGTACTAATGGTATTAACTTTATAAATGTTGTTGATACCTGAAACTTACCTGCTAAAATTGGAGCAATCATATTCAATATATAAATAACAACCATATAAAATACAGCAATTAAATAAACTTGTATATTACTTCCTGGATCTCCTATTCCAAACAAAGCTGCTGTATACTTTGCAGATACCCAAGACAAAACTGCTGCAAGTACTGGAGCATATATAGTTGCCATAAACCAACCTACAACATATCCATATGTTTTTCCTAATGATGCTTCTGCATAATCAACAAGACCATTGACCTTCTCATATCTACTTGCTAAATTTGCAAATGTATATGCACAAACAATCATTATTCCCCCGCTTATAATCCAAGAAAATACTCCTAACAACATATTTCCACCTGTGGCTTGAAGGACTTTCTCTGCTTTAAAAAATATACCACTTCCAATTACAATTCCAACAACCATTGCAACTGCCGTCCAAAATCCATAACGTTTTTGCAAATTTTCTGACATAACTTCAATCCTACCTCCAAACTTAATCTTTATGATATAGGATATTTTAACACATGATAAGGAAAATATATATTTTTTTAAATTATATAAAAATAGGAATCAATATGAAAAATTCATATTGATTCCTACTTAAATACATACCTATCTTTTAAAATTTTACTCTCTAAAATTTTATCAAGAATAATCATACTATTCTCATGCGAATCATTTCCAATAAAAATATATGTTCCATTTGTATCTACATAAAATTTTGTACTTTCATCTCTTAATAACTCATTTAAATTTTTATCCAACTCACCATAATTTATATCACTTTTTAAAATATCATTTAAATGAATAACTTTGTTGTCTATTTTATCAATATTATAAATAGCATCACTGAAATAAACTTCATTTTTATTTGGATAAATAGATACTATCACATCATTTTCAAATAACTGATATGAATCTTCTACATCATTAAAATGAGTTACTCCCCTAGTTATTTTACTATCCATAAATTCTTGTTGAGTTGTTTTAACATCATTATTACCATTAAAACCTTCTTTAGTAATTACAAAAAATACAGCCGCTACCAGTACTATAACAGCAGGAAATTTAAAAAACCAATTTCGTTTATTAGATATTTTTTCTTCAGCAGTATCTAAGGATGCTTTAGCTATACAAGTTAAAATATGATCATTTAAATCATCTGGATAATCTTGTTTCATGTATTGTTGCTTTAAAAATTCTAAATCTTTATTACTATACATTTGCTAAATCCTCCTCCATATTAATTTTCAATATTTTCAATGCTTTATACAAATTTGTCTTTACTGTATTTTCTTTCATATCCAATATTTGAGAAATATCCTTAATTTTGAAATCCTCAAAAAATCTAAGAATAATTATAGTTTTAAGTTTTGGAGCTAACTTGTCCATAGCTTTCTCTAGTACAATTTTATCTAAAACATTTAATTCTTCTCCATCTGTCGTATCAAATATTTCATCATTTAAAACAATTTTTTTACTACCTCTTATAAAATCAAAACAATTATTTATTAAAATACGCGTTATCCATGGTTTCATTAATTTTGTATCTTTAAGTGATTTTATTGATGAAAGTGCCTTATATATCGTGTTTTGAACAATTTCAAATGCATCATCTTTATTTTTTACATAACCAAATGCTATTCTATATAAATATTTTTGATTGTCTATTAAATATTCTTCAAGTTGTTTCCTCTTTAAATACTCAAGAACTACTTCAGAATCTCTTTCGTCCATACAAATTTCCCCCAAAAGCAAGTATAATTCTCTGTATATTATATCATTTTATTACATATTTTTGTAATAAATATTCTAAAAACAAAATCAAAAGGCATCTAATTTAAATCCAAATTAAATGCCTCTTAATACTAAGTTATATTTAAAAAATCTCTTGTGTACATTTTTTTACGTTTACCATTATCATAAAACAACACTTTATTTTTAGAAATCTTCTTAATAGTAGAATTATTATTATTAGAATAAGAACTATCATTAAGTCCTTCCCCAATAAATTTTAATGGTGCTTCATTGAAATGTCCATTTATAAAATACGGAGATAATATTCGTAATCTATCTATCGCCCTAGTCACTCCCACATAAAATATTCTTCTCTCTTCTTCCTCATCATAAAACACATTAACATTTCCATTATTTGTATTATGTTTTAAATCTTTCGCGTTTATGATATATACACATTTAAATTCCATTCCTTTAGAAGCATGAATTGTTCCAAAATTTACACCATGTAAAGAATTAATAGAATTTATATTATCATTTAACTCTTGTATAGAATTAAATTTCATTAATAGATTGTGGAAATATTTTATAAAATATCTTATTTCATCTCCATTTAATGATTTTTGAGAAATTATATTATTTATATAAGTTAAATACCCTAACTTTTTTAATACTCCTTTAAATCTTACATCCAAAGAATATTTCTTTAAACTCTCAACAAGTTTTTGAAGCTTATATATGCTTCTCTTATCATTTAAAGTTATTTTATCCTCATTAGCATTTACAACATTAAAAATATTAGCATTATAATCATATTTTTTTACTAATCCCAATATTTTTTTGCTAAATAACAACGTTATCTTATTATAAACTTTTTCGAAATTATTTAAGATTGGATTATCTATAAATAAAAGCAAATCTATTATATCTCTAATATAAAACTGTTCAAAGATATTAAAATCACTATCCAAAAAATTAATCTTTATATTACGTTTAATAAATTCGCTTAACACACTAAATGAATCATCATGATTTCTATATAATACTGCAAAATCACTAAGATCTCCGTCAATTTTCTTTATATATTCAATATCATCAACTATATATTTTCCTTGATCTACATCTTTTAGAAATTTTTTACAAATAACTTCACCTTCTTCTATTTTTTTACCTTCTAATTGTTTTTCATTTCTTAGTTTATTATTTGAAATAATATTCCGTGAAAAATCAATAATAGAATATTTAGATCTATAATTGTATTTCAAATAATATTTTTTCCCTTCTTTAAAAACATTACAAAAATTTACCATTATACTTGGATTAGCACCTCTAAATTGATATATACTTTGATCTTCATCTCCTACACAAAACAATTTAGAGTCCCTACTTAAAATTTTTAAAATTTCAAATTGAATATTATCACAATCTTGAAACTCATCAACCAATATGTATTTAAATTTTTGTCTATATAAATTTAAAATATCTTCTCTGTTATTAAAAAGTTTAAGAACTTCCGTAGCCAAATCATCAAAGTCAAATAAATTATTATCTTTCTTAAATTTTTTATATTCTTTTACCAAATTATTTAAAAAATCTTTTGATAAGGAAGTTTCAAACTCATCTATAGATTTATTGCTAGTACTAAATCTGCTAAGTTCACTCATAACAGATGATACTTTATAATCCGTAATAACATCCGTATATTTACGTAAAAATTTTTTCAAAAATATCTCAATAATATCCTCTGTAATGATATTGATATTTTGATTTATATTCTCTTTTACAATTCTGTAAAATAATCCGTGAAATGTATAAAAGTAAGGTAATGCTGATGTATTTACTTTTTTAATAAATCTTGTCTTCATATTTTCACATGCTTTTCTTGTAAAGGTTATTAATAAAATATTTTCAGGATTTATATTATTTTCAACGAGATTTACAAGTTTTTGTATGATTACAGTTGTCTTTCCACTTCCTGGAGATGCCACTAATAATACTTTATCCTCATCACATGAAATAGCTTTACTCTGATATTCATCAAACATAATTTCACCCTCTAACTTTTATCATTTTTAAAAATTATTCCAATAATTTCAAGCTTTAAACATTTTTTAATAAATATATTATTTTTGTTGAAAATTTTTTCGTTTACAATTATTATCATTCTTATAGTAATATTTGGAGAGTGTTTATTTTAATGTTTGATAAAAATGAAAGAAATCTTTCTCTACTTATTGATTTCTACGAGCTAACAATGTCTAATAACTTTATGCTTGATGAAAAAACTAACACTATTGCGTGTTTTGATATGTTTTTCAGATCAATTCCAGATAACGGTGGTTATTGCATAATGGCTGGACTTGAACAATTAATTGATTTCATAAAAAATATACATTTCACAGAAAGCGATATAGAATTTTTAAAAGAAAACCATAATTTCGATAAAAAATTTCTAGACTACTTGAAAAATTTCAAATTTTCCTGCGATGTTTTTTCAATTGAAGAAGGGTATCCAATTTTTCCCAAAGAACCTATCGTAACAATTAGAGGTCCTATTCTTGAATGTCTTTTAATTGAAACAATGCTTCTTTTAACTTTAAATCATCAAATTCTTATAGCAACAAAATCTAGTAGAATTTGTTTATCTGCAAACGGAAAAGATGTTCTTGAATTTGGTGCAAGACGTGCTCAAGGATATGATGGATCTATTTTTGGTGCTAGAGCTGCAATAATTGGAGGATGTGTTGGTACTTCATGTACTCTTGCTGAAAAAACTTTTGGTGTTCCAACTTTTGGAACAATGTCTCATAGTTGGGTTCAAATGTTTGATACAGAATATGAAGCTTTTAAAACATGGGCAAAACATTCCCCTAATAATTGCATACTTTTAATCGATACATATAATGTTTTAAAATCTGGTCTTCCAAATGCAATAAAAGTTTTCAAAGAAATTAAAGATAAAAACGCTAATATTGGTGTAAGAATTGATAGCGGAGACATTACATATTTAACCAAAAAAGTTAGAAAAATTCTTAATAGCGAAGGTTTATACCACGCAAAAATTATTGTATCTAACTCTTTAGATGAACATATAATCACAAATGTCTTATCTGAAGGTGCTGAAGTTGATATATTTGGAGTTGGAGAACGACTTATAACTTCAAAAAGCGAGCCTATTTTAGGTGGAGTTTATAAATTATGTGCCCTATACGATGAAAATAATAATTTAATTCCAAAAATTAAAATAAGTGAAAACAATAATAAGATTACAATTTCTGGATTTAAGACAGTTTATAGAATATTTGATTCAACAAATCACATGGCAATAGCAGACTTAATAACAAATTTTGATGAAGAAATTGACGAAACAAAACCATTAACTTTGTTTGATCCAATATTTACATGGAAAAGAAAGATTGTTAAAAATTTTTACGCAGTAAAACTTCACAAAAAAATATTTGATAAAGGAGAATGTGTTTATAAATCTCCAAGTGTAATGGAAATACGGGAAATTAAAAAACGTGAACTATCAAAATTTTGGCGGGAAATTACACGATTAGAAAATCCACAAACATATTTTGTAGACTTATCTGAAACTTTATGGAATGAGAATCAAAACCTTTTAAATAAATATTCTAATGACTATATTTAATTAAATACATGCTTTTTGGAGTCCCAAAAAGCATGTATTTTTTATTTAATAATAATAACATTTCCATCATCATAAATAATATCACATATTTGAAATTTTCTCGCTTTCTTCATATTTGAAATATATTTTGCTTTATAAATTCCACTCTTTGTTATAACTTTATATAAATCCAACTCCTTATTTTCCTCTCTTATAATCATACAAAACCTATCTTCCATATATTTTTCATGTTTAAATTTAAAATTATATTCTATAGCTTTATCAATAATAAGCTTTATAAAAGTTATAAAAATTAAGGATGATATGATAAAAATCACAATTTGAATTTCAATGTTATTAACAAAAAGACTATAAATTCCAGATAAAAGAGAAGAAATGGAAAAATATATAAATAATATATCTTTTCTCTTGGTTTCTATTAAAAAACAAAGAAAAAATACTAAAAACCAAATAATAAATGAAAACCTTTCTATTAAATAAATCATTTTAAATCTCTTCCCTCTAAAATTTGTTTATATAATTATTTTATTTATTTACAAATTTTTGGTGTTTTAGCAATAACAATTTAAATTTTTTTTATTTTTTTGCAAATAATAAACACCTATGAATTTTAATTGTTTTTAATGTTTGAGGTGTTGAATATGCGACTAAAATATATATCAAAGATAAGTGTAATTTTATTACTATCTATATTTTTCATAATTCCACAATCTGCATTATCAAAAACATATGATTTCAATAAAGATGGAAAACTTTCTTCTCATGATATTGACATTCTTTCAACATTTTTAGGCTCAAACGACTCTCTATATGATTTAAATGACGATGGTATTGTTGATGCTGTTGATGTTGCAATTTTAGCCAAGCATATAGACTCAAATGATTTAGGAGATCAAATATTCACAGTGTACAAAAACAATTCTCCTTTAAAAGAATTTACTCAAAATAATTTATTAGATGCAATTTCTTTAGCTTCTCAAAGTAGTGGGATTGTAAGAACAGATGATGTTCTTATTTGGAATGATGAAGAATATTTCATATACTCAAATAATTATATCAGTAACAGATCAAAATCAATTCATGATGCAGTGAAAATAGCTTATAATTTAGAAAATTCAATCGTTACTTCAAAAAATGGAAATGTTATTTATAATAAACCGTTAAATTATCGAAAAATTATGGGAGTTACTCGTACAAATGTTAATTTAAGAAGTGAACCTAATATGAGTGCTCGCACTGATTTAATGATACCAGATGGCACTCTAGTTGAATGTTTAGGTGTCGTTAAAGGATTTTATGAAATTTGTTATTATGACGATAATAATACTATTCATACTGGATTTGTCCCTAGTTATCTAGATATTATTCAAGATGATATCAACAATTCACAATTAGGTTATATATCTGCACGTGAAGAATCTAATGGAAATCCCGGAGCTGTTGGACTAAATCCGAATGATAAAGGTGGAGCATCTTTTGGAGTATGGCAACTTTCTAGTAAAATGGGAGCTGTAGATGAATTTTTAAAATTTATTAAAGATAAAAATCCAGAAATATATAATAGCTTGTCTGAAGCAAAAAAACGAGATAACAATACATTCAGTGATAATTTTATAAATAAATGGAAAGAAATCGCCAATACACATTATGATGTCTTTTATCAACTACAAAGATTATTTATAAAACGAGATTATTTTGATTCCTTTGAAACTCTTGCTAAGAAAAATAATCTTAATATATCTTCTCTTTTAGAGTTTAATTCTACTTCAAATATGATTTGGTCATCTTCTGTACAACATGGTCCAAGTGGTTTAATAAAAATATTTAAAAAGATACCTCTATCTCTATCTATGGAAGAAATTATACGTAAAGTATATGAAGAGCGTTTAAATGTAATTGCAAAATCTTATCCACCTGATAGTAGTAATCCTGGAGTTGTCGCATTATATAATGGAATAAAAACAAGACTTGAAAATGAATGTGCAGAAATTTTAAGAATTTATAAAAGAGAACTTTCATACTAAAACAAAAAGAGATATATCAAAAGATATATCTCTTTTTTAGGTATTAAAATACCAGAGTAAATCTATAAGCCGAGTTCTGTATTAGACAATCATCTATCTAGGTCCATTGTCACCAATGGACTCAAGCGACATACCCGATAGCAAAGCGGGCAACTTTAACGCTATCCTATTCAGTCTTGCTCCAGGTGGGGTTTACATAGCCAGTATGTCACCATACTGCTGGTGAGCTCTTACCTCGCCTTTCCATCCTTACCTATAAAATAGGCGGTTTATTTCTGTTGC
>JAGHEJ010000047.1 GCA_017889345.1 Clostridiales bacterium
TCAGTTGGAAGAGTTCAAACTCCAACTCTTTCTATGATTGTAGATAGACAAGAGAAAATTAAGTTCTTTAAGAAAGAGAAATATTATACTGTAGAGATTCTAGGAAATGGAATCTCTTTTTTTAGTGGAAGATTTGATGAAAAGAGCTTAGCTGAAAAACTTAGGGATTTAATTAAAGGGAAGGTTAAGATTTATGATGTTGTAGAAAATCTAAAAACTACAAAACCAGATAGAATTTATGATTTAACAACACTTCAAAGAGAATGTAATAAATATTTTGGTTTTACCGCTAAATATACACTAGATTATGCTCAAAGCCTTTATGAAAAGAAACTTATTACATATCCAAGAACAGATAGTAGATTTTTAACTAATGATATGAAAGATAATGTTAAGAAGTATTTTGAAAAGATTGGTTATGAAGTTTATGAAGAAAACTTTGAGAGATGTTTTGATTCAAGTAAGGTTAGTGATCATCATGGAATAATTCCTACTTTAAGTTCAATAGATTATGATTTTAATTTATTAAAAGAGAATGAGATTAAGGTGTTTAAATTAATTCAGAGTAAATTTATAGCTAGTTGTAGTGAGAATTTTATTGAAAGCATAACTAAAGGAATTATAAAAATTGATGATTTTGAGTTTGTGTATGAAGGGAAAGTTGTTAAAGAAGAAGGTTTTATGAAACATTTAAAAGAGTTTAAGAAACTTAAGGAGAGTAAGTTTGTTCATCTAAATAAAGGAGATGAAATTTTAGTTGATGAAGTTAAGATAAACGAAAGGTATACAACTCCACCAAAACATTATACAGATGATACTCTTCTTAAAAGTATGGAGAATGCAAGTAAGGTTGAAGTAGAAAGTGAAAGAAAAGGACTAGGAACTCCAGCAACAAGAGCAGGAATTATTGAAGGGTTGATTTTAAAAGGATTAGTTGAGCGTAAAGATAAGAATCTTATACCAACAAAGAAGGGAATTTCACTTATAACTATTGTTTGCGATTTCTTGAAGTCTGAAGATACAACTTCACAGTGGGAAAGTAAACTTTATGATATTTCTAAAGGTAATCTTAAAGAAGAAGAGTTTTTAGATTTAATATCGAATGAAATAAAATCCATTATTTCTATGTATGATGGAATTAAAAGTAATTTATAATAAATTAAAATATGATAGAATTACTTATGTAGTTTATAATATTGTTAAATTTTAAATTTTTTTATTAAGGAATGACTGATTATGTTAAACAAAATTGTTGGTATAAAATTAAAAGGTTCTAAATTTGATGAAGAAATTAATTTGAATTTTTTTCTTAGTGCTAATAAAAATGAGAGTACTAAGAAAAATAAGGATAAAAATAATTTAGAAAATAAAAAAGTATGTCTATTATATGGGAGAAATGGATCAGGTAAAAGTACTATTGCAAAAAGTATTAGAAAAATATTAGATAATAGTATTGATAATATAGAAATTGCAGAATTTATTGATGATCATAATGATATTATTCAAGTTGACAATAATTTTAAAAGTAATATCTATGTATTTGATGAAAAATACATAGACGATAATATAAAATTTAAAGAAGATGGACTAGATACAATAGTAATGTTAGGAAAAGAAGTAGATCTTGATAAGAAAATTGAAGAGATTGAAAAAATTAGAGGAGAAATAGATACTAAAATAAATACCTTAAAAAATAAATTAAATGAATTTGAAAATACTAAATCTTTCGATTCTCCAGAATACTATAAAGAATTGATAAAAAAAGAAGGATTAAAAAAGTGGTATGAACGTAGTAGGGAGATTGAACAAGATTCAATAAATAAACGTATTACTAAGCAAATATTTAAGAAAATAATAGATAATAATGTTAATCAAGACTTAGATACTTTAGAAAAAAAATATAAGGAAAAGATAGAATTATATTTAAAAATTGCTAAAAATAAAGATATGAGAAACATATCACATGATATAAAATATGATTATAATTTTCAAGAATATAAAAACAATATAGATTCAATACAAAAATTATTATCTAAATCAATAGAAAAGCCAGAGTTGACTAATAGAGATAAAGAGTTAATGGAATTAATGACTACTCAACAGTTAAAACAGATAAAAGATGTTTTTTTGAAAAATAATATGTGTCAATATTGTCTACAAGAAATATCTGATAAATATAGAGAGGAAACTATTCAAAGAATAGAAAATATGTTATCAGATAAGTTAGAAAAATATTGTGAACAGTTAAATAATGTAAAGTTATCCATTATGTCAGATAACTTTAATGAATTTTATGTAGTTAATGAAACCTTGACTAAAGAATACGAACAATTAATACAAGATATAAATAAAGAAATTAATAAAGTAAATGGAGAAATAGATAATAAATTAAATGATACATATAAATATGAATTAAATTATTTATTGTTTGATGAAATATTAAATAATTTAGAAAATTTATTTAATAAATTGAATTATGTTGGATATGATCTTAATAATAAGAAAAATATATTAAATGAGAATATAAAAAATATATCTGAGCTTAAAAAAGAGCTTGAAAAAATAAATATTGATTTATCGTACTATGAAAACAAACCATATATTGAAATTTATAATAAAAAAATTCAAGCAATGGAAGATATTAAAAAAACATTGCAGAAATTTATAAATGAAAGCGATGGATATAAAAAAAATATTGAAAGGCTAATCGCACAAAAAAAGAATGTAAAAATAGCTACTAATATCATAAATGAAGATTTAAAGGGTATATTTTTTTCAAAAGATAGACTATTAGTTGAATGTAAAGATTCACAATATATACTAACTTCAAAAAATAAATCCATTAAACCTAGAAATATATCTACTGGAGAGAGAAATATAATAGCACTATCTTATTTTTTTACTCAAATCTTTGAAAATAAAGATGAAGGCAAAATATCTGAAAAAGAATATTTATTAATAATAGATGATCCTATATCTAGTTTTGATAATGAAAATGTAATTGGGGTAGTAACTTATTTAAGA
>JAGHEJ010000102.1 GCA_017889345.1 Clostridiales bacterium
CCTGAACTTTGTTCATCCATTATTTTTTCAAAACTAAGTTCAAGACTTGTTGTATGAGTGCTGTTTTCGAAAGTGTGTGTATCACTTTTAATATAAAATAACCCCCTAATATTTGTGTCCTTTTCTGTTATATGAACACATTTACCAGTAGTCAAAGATAAATCTCCAATACATTCACAATTTAAAATCCTTTGAATATCTTTAAGTTTTGAGTTATAATCTTCTTGTTCACCGTCTTTAGTTTTTTCAAAACTCAAACTAAATTTTCCATACAATGAAATCCAGGAGTCATTTTTAATCTCCTGGACCTTTTCTTGATTTTCATTATAAACAATAACTGCATTTATCATATTCTGCAAATCTTCAGAATGAGAAACTTTAATAATATTTAATCCTTCTTTTAAATCTACTCCTTTTTCTACAAATGCTTCTTTTATAGTTAGTCCATTATTATAAGTCATATAGTATTTCTTACCTGTCTTCTCACTTGCCATTGTATAAGCTGTTTGAATAATCCCATATAAATCTACATTTCTAAACTTTCTATTTATCTTAATTCCTGTACTTTGTATGTAATTTACTTTTATATTAAATTCACTACAAATCTTTTTAGTAATATCTTCAGGAGTTTGATTTTTAAAATTATAACTAGCTTGATTCTTCTTTAAATAAATTAACTTATCAAAACAAGTTAAATTCATTTGCTCTCCCTCTGAATCTATATCCTTTTTAAAAATATGATACTCAATTCCGTTAAACTCTATTATCTCTCCAAGAAAAACTTCTCTATATTCTTTACAATATAGAGTCAAATCAAGAGTTCTAGCTACTTCACTCAAGCTAGAGCTAAGACTCATTTTTATTCTTAAATTGCTTATATCTGTTTTATTTCCATCTCTTTTAATATGGTATATTTTTATCATAATTTAATCTCCTGACCATCTAGTATAAAATTAGGATTACTTATACCATTTTTCTCTGCAAGTTCCAAATATTTATTTCCATCTCCATATACTTTTTTAGCTATATTATATAAAGTATCACCTTTCTTAACTATGTAAGTATCACTTTTAGGTGTATTAGATGGTGTTTCATTTGTTCTTTTTTTCTTAATTTCATTTGTACTTTCTATATTTGCTTCTCTATATTCAATTAAGCTTAGATCATAATAAATATCACTTGACCCATTACGAGTTCCCCATGTATATTTTACAATTTGAACTCTTGTATCTATATCAAGTCCAAACATTTTAAATGGTACAATTTTATTGTTTCTTTGTATAAAATGAAAGAAATTATTTATATCCTCAAAAGAATTTACACTTATTGTATACTCTTTTGCATATGGTGGTTTTCCCTTAACTGGATCATAAAAAAAAGAACTTAATTCAAAAGTTCTTACTTTTAAATTTGTAGTTTTAGAAATTTCTCCAAATCCATCAATGGTAACAGAGGACACTTCATTTTCTTCATAAGGGTTAATTTCCTTTGGAATTACTGGAAGTCTAAAATTATCAATCCATATTTCATACAACATTTAACTTCATCACC
>JAGHEJ010000048.1 GCA_017889345.1 Clostridiales bacterium
CCAAGCTGAAGTATCGCTAAATAAACTGCAAAATTTAAAGAAGTTGTCATTATGTAAAAGAAAAAGTTCTCCGATGACTTCATAAAATTAGCTTGAACCAAATAATCTTTACCTAAAATGGCCAATATAATTCCAAAGAACAAAAACATTAAGCAAGATGTAGCAACCATATTTTCATTAAATATAGATAAAAATCCTGGAAACTTAATATCGTCTAAACGTTTACCACCATCTTTCTTAAACTTCTCAGCTAATTTAGAAAAGAGAGCTATACCAAACATTTGTTGATGAGCTATACAAAATCCTCCACCTTCTGTAAGTTCTTGTGTAATCTCAACCGTTAAATTTGATCCAACAGCCCAATAAAGTCCTAAAATGATTCCCATAACAATTAAAATCCAAGTATCATTAAGAGCTGGAAAACAAAACAGTATTAACCAAAAAGCTGTAGATGCCTGCTGAACTTGAACGTGTCCTGTAGTAAACACCGCTCTCATTTTTGTATACTTTTTAAATCTAACTAATAAAAGATTCATAACAAATGCAATTAATAACAAAATCAACACATTCGAAAACGTTCTCCCAAACACTTGAGACAACCCTTCCGTAACAGCATTCTGTCCAAAATATGGATCTATTACTGCCGCATTTAAATTAAATCTATCTTTCAAGCCAACAAGTATAGGTCTAAAATTATTAACAAGTCCAGATGATCCCACTGACAAAATCATATAACCAACAGTCGCTTTTATAAATCCTGCAAAAGCATCATAGATAGGTCTCTTTAATAACAAATATCCAATTAAAACCATAAAACCTATCAAATATGCTGGTTTTGTAAGAATATTATCAGTAAAAAATCCCCATATTCCTATTAAAAAATCCATACATATTCCTCACTTTAACTATACTTTTCTATTACTTTTCTTAACATATCCTCATCTTGTACATTCATAAGTTCTTCTACCATATCTTCATTAATCAAAGTTTCCATAAGTGCTTGAATATTTTTTACATGCTTAGTATGATCAATAGCTGCCAAAGAAAAAAATAATACGGCATCCTTTTCATCATCTTCTTGGTCAAACTTAACTGGAGTTTTAACTTTCATAAAGGAAATCGCTGTTCCAGTACATCCTTCTGCCCCCTCACTTGAGTGAGGCATAGCTATATTTGGTGCAATTACAATATATGGTCCATACTTTTCTATACAATCTATAACTGAATTAATATAATTTTCATTTACAATTTTATCTCTAAGCAACGGTTTATAACTTGCACGAACTGCTTCTCTCCAGTCACCAAAACCTTCTTCAAAAACATAATAGGATTTTTCTAAAATCTCTTTTAACATTAAATCATCTCCTATAAAATCGAACGAAATGGAACATTCGGCTCATCAGTAAAACAGTCTTCAAATCCTCTTCTATAATGATATTGTCTTTTATCTTTGTCATTTGGATATACAAATTTTCCTCCTACATCCCATATGAACGGTTTGAACTTATATTGTAAAACATCTTTTTTGTATTCATAAAGCATATTAACTTCTTGTGGATCTGCTTTAAAGTTTGTCCAAACATCATAGTGAAATGGTATCACAACTTTACATTGAAGAGCTTCTGCCATACGTAAAATATCTATAGAAGTCATTTTGTCCTGATTCCCAATTGGATTTTCTCCAAATGATCCAAGGGCCACATCAATTTCATGATCTTTTCCATGTTTTGCATAATAAACAGAGTAATGAGAATCTCCACTATGATATACACTTCCTGCAGGAGTTTTAATCAAATAGTTTACTGCCTTCTCATCCATATCAGTAGGACAAACTCCTCTTATATCTTCATCTGCAGTTACTAGACAAGTTCTATCAAAACTATCCAAAACCACTATCTCTATATCATTAATTTTTACAACATCACCTGGCTTAACTTCTCTGCATCTTTCTTTTGGAACGCCATATGATATCCATTTTTCTACACACTTCTTCGGTCCAATAAATGGAACTTCTTTCTGAACATTTTTAATCACCGCTGCTGCATAAAATGGATCAATATGATCATTATGATAATGCGTTGATAATACTGCATCAACATCTTTAACAGCAAATGGATCAAAAACAACTGGAGCAGCTCTCAAATTTGGCTGAGTCATTCTTCCTCCTGTCATATTTCTCATTTGATGAAACTTGTCCATCTCTTTTACTTTCTTTGTTCTCTTACCATTACCAAACCATAAGTCTATAGAAATATTGGTATTATTCTCTGTCTTAATCCATACGCCTGTACAACCAATCCACCACATTGCAAAAGTGCCTTTTTCTACTATCTCTTCTTCTATTTCTTCATTTAGCCATGTTCCCCATTCAGGAAACGCTCCTAATATCCATGATTCTCTCGTTATATTATCAATTTTGTTTCCCATAAACTATTCTCCCTTCATTTAATAAGTCAATTATATTAATAACGTTTTCACTTTCAATATTTTTTATGATTGTTCTTAACTTTTTTGTGATTATTTTTAACTTTTATCTATTGAATGATGTTTTTAAACAATATATAATTGATTTAAATATTAAAATAAATTATCAATTTAATAAAAATGAGGAGTCTGTTTGCTATGAGAATGTTTAAAAATTATTCCACTAAAGAAAAGCTAAGACTTTTTACAATGATATTGATTTATATAATTTTCTCCATTTATACAATAAATTTTATAGTAAAAGAACATAATCTTTACGTTAAACTTTCTTTTATGATTATTTTGATTATATTTCTTTCAGTTTCTTTATGGGCTGAATATTTAAAATATTTATATCAATCATCCATTTATCATTTGAATGTAACTTTAAATTTAAATGAAGCTATGAAAATTTTTGAAAAATTAAATCGATTGGATTTTTTTAAAAGTTATAGAAAAACATTTTTAATTTTTAACGTTCTTTATGAGATGTGTTTATCTTTAATCGAACAAAATGATAAATTTTTTCGTTCTTCTCTTGACAATCTTTTAATTCAAAAATATACCTATTTCTTTTGCTCATATAAATACAAAAAATTTGATGACGTAGAAAAATATTACCAAGATATTCAAGAACTTAAAAATCTTAAAATTAAAAAATCTAAAGTTTCTCCTTTATATAATTGGGATTTTGTTGATGCAATTTATTTTAAATCTAAAAATAATTTCCATAAAAGTAAGCTTTGTTTCGAAAATACAAATACAATCAATATGAATAGCCGTGAATTACTAACTTACTTCAAAGAGTATGAAGA
>JAGHEJ010000103.1 GCA_017889345.1 Clostridiales bacterium
ATAATTAGGAGGTTTTATTATGAATTATCATAATGAAGATGAAAATATAGTTGTTTTTGAAGAATGTCCTGGACAAATTTCAATATTTGAATTCTTAGAAAATGAATAGAATTTCTATTTTACTTAAAGAAAGACAAGCTCTAAAAATTAAGTTAAACAACTATAAATCATTATTAAATAAAACAAAATCAAAGGATGAAATTATTAGAATTAATAAAGATATTCAACAAATAAATGAAAAGATTAAATCCATAGATTTAATTATAGGAAACTTAAAAGGAGTCTAAAATACTATAGAAGATGAAATAAAAACCTATTTAAATATATATGATTTCTGGTGTTTCTACACTACTGAACAAATAGAACAAATGCCAAGATTAAAAGAACATTTTAACAAACAACTTAACGAATTTACCATAAATACAGATGGTTCTTTATGGTTTGTGACTAATTTTATTACTGAAATAACAAAAGTTTATTCAAGTAATAACTTATTTGACATTATAGAAAATTTAAAATTATAAATCATATTGCCAACGTCGGCAAAATGATAAGAGGAGGCTTAAAAGAAATTTTATTATGAAAAAACAAAGTGTTTTGAATTTAATAAAATATTATTGTGAAAGAAATGATAGTGCTTTTAGAGCTGAAGCAATGTATATTGCTAGATACTTTGATAGTATAGGAGATACTCAATTGTCTGAATACATTATATGTTTAATCACAGGATATACGTGGACACCACAATAAAAAGCTATACTTATAACCAAGAACATTTAATTATGTTTAAGTTAGTAATTTATGTAAAGGAGTTTTATAAAATAGAAACATCAAACATTGAAAAAAATATTGTAGGAGTAATTGATGCGTTATTAAAAAGCACCGAAAACGAAAGAGAAGAATTTATAAACTCACATCAAGATTTTATTAACGAATTGCAGAAAATAAAACAAGAGCAAAAATCAAATTATAGTTTTATACAATATTTAGATATATTTATATTTTCAAAATTTAATAATCTTATATCTGCTACCATGAGCATCCCCCCATCAAATAAAAACGCTTATATAATTAAAAATATAATTAACAGTAATTATGATCACTTTTTTAGAGAATATATAGAAGATAATGAAGGGTCAAGCTATTCAATTGATAAAGTTAGATTTATTATAAATAAATTAATCAAATCATTAATTGAAAATAGAAACTTATCTTTATATGAAACATATGAAGGATGCAAAAGAATAGATAAATCTAAATGGAACAAACAAGCATATTGGAGTCCTGAAACCATAAAAGACACCGACGAAGCTTTTAAACTATTCAATAACTGGTACTATTTTAAATCAAATTAAAAGGAGACTTTAAAAATGCATATATCAAAACTTATTAAAACTTTTAGAATCAAAAGAACAAGAAGACAACTTGGAAAAATTAAACGTAACTACGATAAATTACATTTAAAATTAAGTAAGTTAAGATTAGATCAATATTTTAATAAATCAAAACTTGATGATTTAGGGAGATGATACTTATGTGTAAAATAATTAATTTTAACATCCTATTAAAAAATAAACTCGCTTATAATAAATCTACTCTAAAATTAAAT
>JAGHEJ010000049.1 GCA_017889345.1 Clostridiales bacterium
CTCAGCATCAGTTACAATATATGGGCTTATATATCCTCTATCAAATTGCATACCTTCAACAACTTCTAAAGTTGTATCCATGTTCTTTGATTCTTCAACTGTTATAACCCCTTCATTTCCTACTTTTTCCATAGCGTCAGCGATAAGCTCACCAACAGTAACATCTCCAGCAGAAATTGAAGCAACTCTTGATATATCTTGCTTACCATTTACATTTTTTGAAATCTTTTGAATTTCTTCTACCGCTTTATCAACAGCTAACTTTATACCATTTCTTATTAATATTGGATTAGCTCCTGATGTAACATTTTTAAGACCCTCTCTAATTATTGCTTGAGCTAATACAGTAGCTGTAGTTGTTCCATCTCCTGCAACATCATTTGTTTTAGTTGCAACTTCTTTTACAAGTTGAGCTCCCATATTTTCAAAAGCATCTTCTAATTCAATTTCTCTTGCGATAGTAACTCCATCATTTGTTATTAGCGGAGATCCAAATTTCTTATCTAAAACAACATTTCTTCCTTTTGGTCCAAGAGTAACCTTAACTGTGTCAGCTAAAATGTCCACTCCTTTTTGCATTGCACGTCTAGCTTCTGCACTAAATAAAATTTGCTTTGCCATAATTTTACCTCCTAAACTTATTCGACAACAGCCAATATATCTTCTTGTCTAACTATTATATATTCTTCTTTATCAACTTTAACTTCCGTACCTGAATACTTAGAAATTAAAACCTTATCTCCAACTTTAACTTCCATTTTAATTTCTTTTCCATCAGCAGAAATTCCACCAGGTCCAACAGCCATAACCTCAGCTTCTTGTGGTTTTTCTTTTGCACTACCTGCTAAAACTATACCTGATTTTGTCTTTTCTTCTGCTTCTAATCTTTTAAGTACAACTCTATCTGCAAGTGGTCTTATATTCATTAAACATAACCTCCCATTTAAAATAACCTACGTTAACTAGCACTCACTTATTAAAAGTGCTAAAACATGTTATTACTATAATTAATAATTTTAAAAAACTCAAATATATTGAGTTTTAAATTCTTTTGCTTTTTTCCATTTTATACAAAATTTCTTATGTTTTATTAGGTTTTCTTTAATATTCTGTTATTATGATACATATTAAAACAAACAACCATTTTCACTATTTCTTTAGCAAAATTTCTTCCTTAATTTGAGTAATAAATGCTTCTATTGATATGCTTCCCTTGTCTCCATCTTTTCTATCTCTAACTGAAACTTCTCTATTATTCTCCTCTTTTTCCCCTACGATAAGTAAATATGGAATTTTCTCTAATTGACCTTCTCTTATTTTGTATCCAATTTTTTCATATCTATAATCACACTCTGCTCTAATTCCTTCATTCTTTAAAGCATTTGTAACTTCCTCTGCATAGCCATTAAATTTCTCAGATATTGGCAATATTCTAACTTGTGTTGGACTTAACCAAACAGGTAAACTTCCTGCATATTTTTCAATAAGCATTGCAATAGTTCTTTCATAACATCCAATAGAACTTCTATGAATAACCATTGGGTGTTTTTTCTTACCATCTGAGTCTATATAAATCATGTCAAATCTTTCAGCTAAACTAAAATCAATTTGAATTGTAATTATTGTATCTTCTTTTCCATGTACATTTTTAAATTGTATATCTAATTTAGGTCCATAAAAAGCTGCTTCTCCATCTGCTTCTACATAATTCACTTCTAGTTTATCTAAAATTTGTTTCATATTAGATTGAGTTTGTTCCCAAAGCTCTTCTTCACCAATATATTTTTCCTTGTTGTTCTTATCCCATTTAGAAAATCTATAAGTAACATCTTCACTTATTCCAATACATTCCATAATGTATTTAACTAAGTCCAGTGAGTTTTTAAATTCGTCTTCTAATTGCTCTGGTGTACAAATTATATGTCCATCTGATAATGTAAACTGTCTAACTCTTATAAGTCCGTGCATCTCACCTGATGCTTCATTTCTACTTAATACTGCAGTTTCTCCATATCTTATAGGAAGATCTCTATAACTTTTTTGAGTTGCTTTATAAATCATAAATTGAAATGGACAAGTCATTGGTCTAAGAGCAAAAACCTCAGAATCCTTCTCCTCATCTCCTAAGATAAACATGCTATCTTTATAATGATACCAGTGTCCAGAAATTTTATACAAATCACTCTTTGCAAATGTTGG
The DNA here is from genome assembly GCA_017889345.1 of Clostridiales bacterium. Taxonomy (GTDB): domain Bacteria; phylum Bacillota; class Clostridia; order Clostridiales; family Clostridiaceae; genus Dwaynesavagella. Next base: position 2,200 of record JAGHEJ010000049.1, read on the forward strand.
AGTTTTTGTTAAAACATATCCTCTCTTATCTTCCTCATCTTCTACAAATCTTTGAAGAATTTGCATAAGTTTAGCACCTTTTGGCATTAACAATGGAAGTCCTTGACCAATATTTTCATTAGTTGTGAAAAAGCCAAGCTCTCTTCCTATTTTGTTATGGTCTCTCTTTTTCGCTTCCTCAACCATAGTTAAATATTCAGTAAGCATACTTGCTTTAGGAAATGATATACCATAAACACGAGTAAGCATTTTGTTATTTTCATTTCCTCTCCAATAAGCACCTGTTGCACTTAATAATTTAATTGCTTTTATTGTCTTTGTACTAAATAAATGTGGACCTGCACACAAGTCCTCAAAATCTCCTTGTTTATAGAAAGAAATTTCAGAATCTTCTGGAATATCTCCTATAAGTTCAATTTTATAGTTTTCTCCCCTAGATTCCATTAATTTTATTGCTTCATCTCGAGGAAGAACAAACTTTTCAATTTCAAAAGATTCCTTGCAAATCTTTTTCATCTCATCTTCAATTTTTTTCAAATCTTCTTGAGAAAATGGAGTTGGTGTTTCAAAATCATAGTAAAAACCATTTTCTATACTAGGTCCTATTGCAAGTTTAACATCTGGAAATAATCTTTTAACAGCTTGAGCAAGCATATGACTTGTTGTGTGCCAAAAAGCTTTCTTCCCTTCATTTGTATCAAAAGTTAATATATTTACCGAACAATTTTTATCAATTACATATCTAAGATCTACAGCTTTTCCATCTACTTCTGCACAAGTAGCATTTCTTGCTAAACCTTCACTAATACATTTTGCAAATTCAAAAACTGTCATAGGAGATGAAATTTCTTTTTTACTTCCATCTTTCAAACTAACTTCTATCATAGGTCTTCACTCCTTAATTAAAATTTATCTTCATCTTTTAGCTCGTAATTAACTCCAAAGGTATCAATTTCAACTTTCTCAATAACTGGTTTATTCTTTGGCATATCTCCAAATACTGGTTCTTCTGCTATATTTAAAACTACATCTAACCCCTCTATTACTTTTCCAAAAGCAGCATAACTTCCATCAAGATGTGGAGCATTTCCTACCATTATAAAGAATTGACTTCCACCTGAATTTGGATGATTTGCTCTTGCCATAGATAAAACGCCCAATTCATGTTTTATGTTATTCTCCACTCCATTTAATTTAAATTCACCTTTAATTGAATATCCTGGATCTCCCATTCCGCTTCCTTGTGGACACCCACCTTGAATAACAAAATTCTTTATGATTCTATGGAAAGTCAATCCATTATAAAATCCCTTGTTTATTAACTCTATAAAATTTGCAACAGTAATTGGTGCAACTTCTGGATAAAGCTCAAATTTTATTTCTCCAAAATCTTTTACCTTCATAACTCCTATTGGATTTTTATTACTCATTATTTTCTCCTCCACTTTCATTATTTTCATGTAAATAAATATATCTATCTGTTATTAACTTTCGTTTGATAAATACCTAAATCGTACCATAAACCCCTCTTATGGTAAATATAAAATTTAAATAAATATTAACCTTGCAAAATAAATTTTTTCTACTATAAATACAAAAAATACAATTAAATATTTTTAGGAGAGATTTTATAAATGAAAAATTTGTATAGTAAGTTTTATAAAAATTTTATCTCGCGTTTCCTATCCCTACTCTTATTTATAAATCTATGTGTTTTAAATTCCCCTTCTTATGCTTTAACAAAATCATCCTTTGGAAAAGAAGCATTAAAACATATTGAATATTTATCTAAAACTCCAAGAGTAAGTGGAACAAAATTAATTACCTCATCTCAAAAATATATTAAAAATGAATTTCAAAAATATGGGTACAATGTTTATGAACAAAACTTTGAATGGCCTCTTAAAAGCTCAAAAAAATCTTCTAAAAACATAATCGCTTTTAAAAAAGGTTTAAACAACAAACAAATTATAATAGGTGCTCATTATGATTCCACAAATTATAATGGAGCAGATGATAATGCATCAGGAGTTTCTGCACTTTTAGAGCTTTCTCAAAAATTAAGTAGTATAATTCTTCCATATAATATAAAATTTATAACATTTGACGCAGAAGAACTTGGATTATTTGGTTCAAGATATTTTGTTAAAAATATGAGTGAAGAAGAAAAGTCAAATACAATTTTGTACATAAATATAGATAGCATTTTAAGTGGAGATAATTTATATATTTACGGAGATCATGGTCTTCGTGGATGGTTTAGAGATAAGATTTTAAACATTTCCCACGAAAAAAATATTGAGATTAAAACAAGTCCAGGTATTAATAAAAACAATGATAGCTCTCTTGAAATTCTTAAAGGAGAATGTTTTGATTATAGCGATCACGTATATTTTAAATATGTTGGAATTCCTTTTGCATATTTTGAATCAACAAGTTGGGAAAATATGAATAGGTTTACTGGATATCCAGAGTATAGAAATAAAAATTTAGGTATGATTCTTCATTCTATGAATGATAACTTAGAATTTATTTTAAACAATTTAAAAGATAAACCTCTAAACAATTTATCAAATTGTATTTATCTTTTATATGAAGCATTAGTAAGTCCACAAAACTCCATAGTCATAACAACAAATGTTAAATCTGGAGTTGATCTTAAAAAAATATCTTATGAGCTTTACAAAAATAACTCATTAATAAACACTCTAACTCATAATGATTCAAATAAAATTAAAATAACAAATCTTCCAAAAGGAAAATACAAAATAAAACAAATAAATAACTCAAACATTAAATTTTCTTGTAATATGGGAGAAGATTTATTTGATATTTCTGATGTTGGAAATTTAGATATATTATATGAAGATATTAATCTTATTCCTAAATACAAAGACTACGATAAAACTCTCATAGAAATATATGGAGATAATTTTGATGATACAAAACCATATGATGAACATACAAATGAAGCTCTTCCTGCTTTCTCTCCAATAAATTCTGATGTTGATAATAACCCTAATAAAATTACAAAATTTTTAACATATATACTTATAGGAATTCTTTATTCAAATATTTACTCATTACAAAAAGGCAAGTTATTAATTTAACTTGCCTTTATTTCTATAAAAATTCTATCTGAAAACAGGTTCATTTTACTTATTACTTCAAAAATATAATCAATATAATTTTTAAATTTTTCAGAATATGTATTATTAAAAACAATAATTTTTCTGTTGCTAAAAAGTGATACTATAAACATACTTTTCAATTTATCAAATCTGCTCAATAAATGAAAATTTTTATCAAATTTATCAAAATCAAATACATTGCAATAATCTCTAAAAATTAATTTATTCTGTCGTTCAATTTCTAAATCAATTCCCAACATATCGTATATATTTTCACTTAAGGTTAAATACGGTTTTAAATTAAATCCACTTATAACATAATAAGAGGAATTAAAACTTTTTAGTAATTTAATTAATAACGCATTAATTTTACTTCCCTCAACCAATAACTGATTATGAATTCCTATTGGAAAATCATATGTAAATCTAAATTCTTCCAAATGATTTGTATTAAAAACCATCTTCAACTTTATCCTTTGTCCCCTTCCATATAAAGCAAACCGTATTATCTACCAATTATACTGTAATTTAATCTTAAACTTTTTTCAAGAATTATGTAAAAAAGTTTATAATTTGTTTAACATTATTTAAAACCTACAGTACTTAAAAAATATCTATCAAAATAACTAAGGGGCTCTGAATAAATATTTTCACTTAATATTTTATATGTAGATTTATACTCTTCAATTGATTTTGAAGTAATAAAAGACTCAAGAGTTCCTATATATTTTGGCATAACAATTGTGCCTAATAAAAATGGATTTTCTCTATCGTTATATATAATTGTGAATCCAATAAGTCCATTATATTTGTTTAGATCATTATTTCTATATTCATAACATATAAATTTTCGTTTTTCCTTAAGAGTCATAGAATCTATTTTTTCAAATAAAGATATAATTTCTGTTGAAATATGATTTTTCCTATGAAATAAATATTCACTTGAAAAAGCTTGTGAATTATTTTCAAGCATATCTATCTCCTCATCTAAAAATGAAGTTTTCATTTTTAAATCGCTATAAAACTCCTCAAAATTTTTCTCAAAGCTTTTACTTAATAATCCTTTCCCTCTTGTTTCAATAACCTCTGAATTTAAAAAATATTTTGGAGCTAATTTTTCCAAATCCAAAACATTGTCCTCAAATCTTAAGGATAAAATATCATTTTTCTCAACAGATAATTGATTTTTATACAATTTATCATTAAAATTAATAACATTGATGCTGTTTAAAAACATGGCAACAGTTAAAAATACGTTTGCTAGCAACAATAAAATTACCTCCTATAACAATTATAGTTTTAGGATTTCCCATTTAATTTTTAAAAATTCATTATTACTTAAAAGGAGTATTGTAATGCAAAACGAAATTTTATGGTTCATACTACTATTTGTTAACTTCTTTTTAATATGTGGAGTGTACAAGCTTTTTGGAAAACTAGGACTATTTATGTACATTCCAATCGCTTCAATCATAACTAACATTCAAGTAGTTGTAACTCTAGATCTATTCTCAATGTCTGTAACTCTTGGAAATATAACCTACGCTTCAACTTTTCTAATTACAGATATTTTGTCTGAATACTATTCTAAAAAAGATGCTCGTGTTGCCGTTATAATTGGATTTTGTTCTATTATAATAGGAACTCTTCTTATGTACATCGTAACGTTTATGATTCCTGATGAAGCAGGAGCTCAAATGTTTGAAAATATAAAAAGCATCTTCTCAATTCAACCAAGAATAGTTTTCGCAAGTATCACAACATACTTAATATCACAAAACGTAGACATTTCATTATTTAAATTCTTTAAGGATAAATTTCCTTCAAGAAAATATCTTTGGCTTAGAAATAATGGAAGTACAATGCTTAGTCAAATTTTAGATAACGTTTTATTTAACTTCATGGCGTTTCTTGGTGTTTTCCCAATTAGCTTAATCATAGAAATAGTTATCTCAACATATGTTCTTAAATTTATAGTATCTCTTCTTGATACTCCATTTATATATTTTGCTGGTAAAATTAAAAATAGCAAACCTCTTATAGATGTATAACAAAAGGGAATGTATTAAATACATTCCCCTTTATTTTAAAATAATCTTCTCTTATCTCCATCTCTAAAAGTTACTTTCGTCTCATCTAAATGCTCAAGCAAAAATACTAAATACTTTCTATTAGAATTTAAAATCTCCTTTGCATCTTTAAGCTCTATATATTTATTCTCTTTTAAAAATTTCACAATCTGATTTTTTCCATATAAAAAATCTTCTTTAAGTAAATACATCTCAGGATTTACTTTATATAAAACTCCACTATCTTCTAAATAATCATGAAGCTCTTGAAAATACGAAACATTAAACTTACTCTCTAAATCTTTAATCTTTGGAGGAATAAACTTCTTATCTCTATACTCCTTTATTATCCCATCACATATTCTTTTATCATCTTTTGATAAAATAACTTCAAAATCAAATAAAGAAACATATTTTGAAATTAATTTTATAAGTTTTTGAGATTCAAAATATGAAAATATCTTATCATAAATTCTTGTTTTAGAACTCTTAACTTTTAAACGACTTTTAAGCTCCTCTTTTAAAATTCCAATTTTAAATTTATTTCCTTTGTGATATCCAGTTAATATTCTATCTATCTCCAAAAATAATTTATCTAAGTTTTCTTTATGTATATAATATTTTTTCCCTCCATCTTCAAACTCTTTTACAACTTCATCTTCTATTATATATTTAAGTTCCTTAAGTAAATTTTCCTTTGAAATTAAATACTTCTCACAAATCTCATCTATTGTAAGTATCATTTCTTGATCATTTTTAAGAAGAGAAGATATGTATTCATAACCCACTTCCTTCTCTCTTAATTTAACATTCTCAACATAAGAAAATTTATCTCCCTTAGCTCTCTTTGGCAATGGATCTATTATATATCCTCCCCCAATTGTTATCATAGGAGAATAAAATCTTACAACATATCTATCATCTTTTAAACTTGTTAAAGGTTTTTCTAAATGAAATTGAACATAAGCTTCAGAGTTTGGCTCAATCTCGTCTTTATCTAAAATATACATTCTTCCAATTATTTCACTTGCTCCATGAAAAAACCTAATTCTTTGTCTATGTAAAATATTTTTATCAATATTTTTTAAAGAATAAAATTTGCAATCAACCATATAACTTGGAGATAATAAATTCTTTTGAGATACAACAAATCCTCTCTCAATACTTTCTTTCTTAACATTGGCTAAATTTAAAGCACATCTTTGTCCTGCATAAGCTTCCTTACAATTTTCTTCGTAAACCTGAATGTTTCTAACTTTTGTTTCAATTCCAGAAGGATAAATAGTTACGCTATCATTTAAAGAAACCTTTCCAGAAATAATTGTTCCCGTAACAACAGTTCCAAATCCACTTACACTAAAACATCTATCAATAGGAAGTCTAAAAATTCCATTATCATTTTTCCCAAAATCCTCATCAAGAAGATTATCAATTTCACTTACAAGTTCCTCATAACCCTCTTTAGTTTTACAAGAAAATGGTATGATTTTTGAATTCTCAAGAAAAGTTCCTTCAAGTTCCTCACTAACTTCGCTTTTTATCATCTCATACCACTCATCATCGACTAAATCTCTTTTAGTTAAAACAACTATTCCCTTATTTAAGTTTAACATACTTAAAATATCTAGATGCTCTCTCGTTTGAGGTTTGATTCCTTCTTCACATGAAATTACAAGTAGTACAACATCAATTCCAGTTGCTCCAGCTAACATATTTTTTATAAATTTTTCATGTCCAGGCACATCAATAATTCCAGCTCTTCTTTTAGATGGAAGATCAAAAAACGCAAATCCTAAATTTATAGAAATTCCTCTCTTCTTCTCTTCTGATAAGGAATCTGTATCAATATTTGTAAGTGTTCTTATTAAAGATGTTTTTCCATGATCAATATGTCCTGCTGTTCCTATTATAATATTTTTCAAACTCTAACACCTCAGCTTTTCTAACGCCTCATAAATATCATTAAATTCTTCTTCTTCAACTGTTCTTATATCTAACTTTATTGAATTTTTTTCAACTCTAACTATAATAGGGATTTTATTTTCTCTAAGTTTTATCTCTAAATCTTTGGAAGAAAGTTTATTATGCTTAACATCTAAAACATAAGTTTTCAATCTCTCTTTTGGCATAGAGCCTCCACCTATTATCGATACATTTTCTTCCATTGTTATATTAAATCCAGAAATATTTTGAACCTTATGTAATAATTTTTCACATTTATCTTTTAATTCTTCAATCCCATATGTAATCATTCTTAATGTGGGTACATTTTTAACTGCATATTTTTCATCTAAATAACATCTAAAAGTAGCTTCTAAAGCTGCCAAAGTAAATTTATCAATTCTAAGAGCTCTTAATAAATGATTCTTTTTAATTTGTTCAATTAATTCTTTTTTGCCAACAATAATTCCAGCTTGAGGACCTCCAAGCATTTTATCCCCACTAAAAGTTACAATATCTGCCCCTTCTTTCAATGACTGTTGAACTAAATTTTTCTCTGTTTGAATTCCATATTTTGAAAGATCAATTATAGCTCCACTTCCAATATCTTCTATTATAATCTTATCATATTTCTCTTTTAGTTCCCTAAGCTCTTCAATATTAACTTGTTTTACAAATCCATCCATATAATAATTAGAAGTATGAACTTTCAAAAATCCAACTGTATTTTCATTTATTTCATTTTCATAATCAAATAAATGAGTTCTATTTGTACATCCTACCTCTTTTAAAATAGTTCCACTAAATTTCATAACCTCAGGAATTCTAAAAGATCCTCCAATTTCAACAAGCTCTCCTCTTGAAACTATAACTTCTTTGTTCTTACATAACGTATCTAAAACTATCATTATAGCTGAAGCATTATTATTTACAACAAGAGCAGCTTCACATCCTAAAATTTCACAAATAATCTTTTCAACATGAGAATATCTACTTCCACGTTTTCCTTCATTTAAGTCATACTCAAGATTTGAATAATTATTTGCAACTTCCAAAATATGATCTATTGCTTCTTTACACATTTTGCTTCTTCCAAGGTTTGTATGTATTACAACCCCCGTTGCATTAACAACCTTTTTTAAGCTAAACCTTCCCTTTTTATTTAGCTCTTCATCAAAAACCTTTGAAATTATATTAAGGCTTATTTCAATTTCATTTCCTTCTTTTATTTTCTCTCTGTACATAGATAAAATATCTCTTAAAATTTCTAAAACAAATTCTCTTGGATAATTATCAAGAGCATATTTTACATTATCTAAAACAAGTAACTCGTCTATCTTAGGTATTTTTCTGTATAAATGTTTCAAAAGTAAACCATCCTTTATTTCACATAAATATATTTATCAACTAATTCCTTAACTTCACCAACAACTTCAAACTCTACATCTTTATCTTTTAAATTCCTCTTAAATTTTTCAAGTTCTCCCTCTGGAACTGAAAACAATAATCCACCAGAAGTTTGTGGTTCAAACAAAATATCTTGAAGATACTCCTCACACTCACAATAAAACTTTCCTTCTAAATACCTCTTATTTGAATAAGTTCCCTCTGGTATAAATCCATCTTTCACATACTCTATACTCTCTTTTATAATTGGGATTTTGTTCATATCAAAATGAAGTGATACTTTCGATCCACTTGCCATTTCATATCCATGTCCCATTAATGAAAATCCTGTTATATCAGTACAAGCGTTTATTTTTATTCCTTTTGAAGCCTCATATGCGTATTTATTTAAGGTAGTCATATACTTAACCCCCTCATCGTAAGCTTCTTTTGAACAAAATTCTCCTTTTATAGCTGTTATAATTGAACCTACTCCAAGCTTCTTAGTTAAAATAAGCTTATCCCCAATTTTAGCTCCATAATTTTTATAAACATCTTTGAGATGAACTCTTCCAGTAACAGAAAGTCCAAACTTTGGCTCATTATCCTGTATTGAATGTCCACCAATAACAATTGCACCAGCTTCTTTAACCTTACTTGCACTTCCTTTTAAAATTTCAGATAAAATTTCTATAGGTAAACAATTAGGAAATCCAACAATATTTAAACATAAAATCGGCTCTCCCCCCATTGCGTAAACATCACTTAAAGAATTTGTTGCAGCAATTTGACCAAAAACATAAGGGTCATCAACTATTGGAGTAAAAAAATCAAGTGTAGATATAATTGCTAGATCATCTTTTAATTTATAAACAGCAGCATCATCACTATTTTCAAATCCAACTATTAAATCTTCATGTTCAAATACAGGTAAATCTTTTAAAATATTTGAAAGAACCCCTGGTTCTATTTTCCCACCTCAACCAGAGGTTTGACTAAAATGAGTTAATTTATAATTATCCACACCTTATCTCTCCTCTTAAAATTTTTATGTGTTAAAGTATATCATTTTTGAATATATATTTAAACTTTTATTTTATCTTTAAATTTTTCAAAAGTTTTATCTCCAATTCTTGATACATTTTTTATGTCCTCTATTGTTTTAAAATTTCCATTCTCTTCTCTATAGCTGATTATTGATTCAGCTAAGGTATCTCCTACTCCATTTAATGTTTTTAACTCATCTTTTGAAGCAGTATTTATATTTATTAAAGAATCCTTTGATGAGCTTGATAAATCTAAAGAATTATTTGAAACTTCCATTGAAATGTTTTCATTTTGAGCATAAGAATTAAGATTTTTTATTTCATCTTTTGAATATATAACTATACATTCTCCTTTTTGAAGCTCTCTTGCTTGATTTATATTTGAAGTATCTCCATTTTCAGTTAACCCACCTGCTAAATCTATTAAATCCTTTACAATATCCCCCTCATTTACTTCATAAACATCAGGTTTTAAAACTTCCCCTTTAATTTCCACAAATATTTTTTCACTTGGAGAAATTTCATTTTCTACTATTGTTTCAAAAGTTTCACCTTCATTAATATTTTCTTCATGAGTAAATTCATTTAATGAAAACACTTCTTTATGAGATTGCTTTGAAGAAATATTATAGAACATAAATACAGATAGAAATATAATTGAAATAATTATAACCCCTATGTATTTAATTAATTTTTCCTTACCAAACATTCTTAAATCCCCCTTAAAGAATCTTTTTAATATTCATTTCATTATTTAATATTTTCTAAACAAAAAACTATACATTTTTTACATAATCACCTTTAAATATCATTAATAATTTAAATTCCTCATGTAAATAATAAACAATATTTTCAAATTAAGCTGGAGGGTTTCAATGAAAATTTTACAGAAGATAGTACTTATAAGTTTTTTTGTTAATATGTTTTTCTTTCCAGTAAAACCATATTCTTTAACTAATCAAGATTTAAATATCAAAAGCAAATCAGCAATACTTATGATGCCACAAAATTCAAGCGTAATATATGAAAAAAATGCTTACGAAAAATTTTATCCTGCATCAACAACAAAAATTTTAACAGCAATAGTTGTTTTAGAAACACTCGATTTAAATGAACGTGTTAAGGTTTCTCAAAAAGCTGCAAATATAAATGGAACAAAAGTTGGACTTTATGCTGGGGGACTTTATACAGTTGAAGATCTTTTATATGGACTATTACTTAATTCAGGAAATGATTGTGCAATTGCTTTAGCAGAGCACACCTCTGGAAGTGAAGAGAAATTTTCAGAATTAATGAATAAAAAAGCAAAAATAATGGGAGCTAGATCATCAAATTTTACTAACTCAAGCGGTTTACATAACAATAATCACTATACTTGTGCATATGATTTAAGTAAAATTTTATCCTATGCAATAAAGAACAAAAAATTTGTTGAAATTTCCACATCAAAATTTCATACGATTTTAGGAATTAATGGAGATTATTTTTCCATATCAAATCAAAATCAACTTCTTTTAAAAAATGGAAAATATTATTATAAACACGCTCTACTTGGAAAAACAGGATTCACAACACCTGCTCAATATACTTTCGCAGCCTCTGCTAGAAATAATAATATAGATTTAATTGCAGTAGCTCTTAAAGCAGATAGTAAAGACGAATACCTTCAAGATGTTATAACGTTATTTGATTACGGATTTAATAAATTCCATAAAATAAATATTACATCAAAATTAAAAAGCAAAATAACCTAAAACTAAAGATTATTTTGCTTCTCAATATAATTTTTCATATCATCAGGTAATGGACATTCAAATGTTAAAAATTCCTTTGTATATGGATGAAGAAATTTTATCTTATATGCATGGAGCATTTGTCTGTTTACCCCTGAATTCTCATTTTCCATTTCTCCATACAAATCATCTCCAACTATTGGATGACCTAAATAATTCATATGTACTCTTATTTGATGAGTTCTTCCCGTTTCTATTCTAACCCTAACTAAATCAGAATTTTTATAACTTTCAACAACTTCGTAAATACTCTTTGCATATTGCCCTTCTGTATCATGAACAATTCTTCTTATAGAATCATCTGTTGGCCTAAAAATATTTTTCTCAATAACTCCATCTTTATTTTCAAGATTTCCATGAACAATCGCCATATATTCCTTTTTAAACACATTATCTTGTATAAGCTTTGACAAAAACATATGAGCATACTGACTTTTTGCAATGACCAAAAGTCCAGAAGTATTCATATCAAGTCTATTTACAAGTCTAACAATAGCATCTGTATTATTCTTTTTAAAATGATTCATCACTCCATTTGAAAGAGAAATTGAATGACTTTTACTTGGGTGTACAACCATAAATGGAGGCTTATTAACAACAAGTATAAACTCATCTTCATACACAATATCTAAATCCATCTCAATAGGATCTATATTTTGAGTTTCATCTTCTCTCTTAATCTTTATTAAAATTTCATCTCCATTTTTCAAATAATAATTAAGCTTAACACTTTTTCCATTTACCAAAACTCTTCTATCAATTGCAGCCTGTTTAATAAATCTAGAACTTAATCCCTCTACATATTTTAAATAATCTCTTATTTTAGTGTCCTTAATCTCTGAAATATTATATTTTAAAAATCCCAATTTAAAAAATCCTTTCAAACTCTAACTATTTTTAATCTCTCTTAAAATATAATTTCTTGCCTTAAGAGTATTTTCATGTATAAATCTATTTGTAGAAATTAATTCATTTAAAGAAGAATTTAACGCAAGTAATAAAGACTTATTTATATCCAAATCATTAAGAGCAGCCTCTCTTGATTTATGAACTCTATCGTAATCTCTACCAACTTCAAAAAAATCCGCTAAAAATACAATTTTATCAAGCATACTCATATTTTCACAACCTGTAACATGATTCTTAATAGAATTTAAAACTTCCACATCATTAATGTTAAAATAATCTCTAGCAATGGTAATTGAAGCAACACCATGATAAATATGAATATTTTCCCTCTCTTCTTCTGATAAAACATATCCTTCTTTTAATGCAATATCTAATAATTTTGATGGTGAAAGATTTTTTCCAGCATCATGAAGATAACATCCAAGAATAACCTTAGTTTTATCCTTATAATTAAATTTATCACATAAAATAAGCCCCATATCAACAACTCTAAGAGTATGATTAAACCTAAAATCATTAAGATTTTCTCTTAAATACTCTTTGATTTTTTCAAAGTCCATTTTTCTCCTCCAAATACAAATTATTTAAAAGTATGTACTCTTCCACATTTTTAGGAACAAGATGATTTATTTTTTCACCACTTAATACTCTTTTTCTAATTTCTGTTGAAGAAACCATAATTATATCTCCAAAATATAAATATATTTTTCCTTTATATAATTTCTCATACTTTTCTTTTAGTTTAATTATATTTTCCCTATGAGATTCTTTTCTTAAATAAACAACAATATTTGAACTATTAAATATTTTTTTGATTTCTTTCCATTTATGAAAATCCATAAAACTATCAGAACCAATTATAAAAAACAATTTACTTCCTCTATAAATTTCTCTTAAATACTCCAAACTTTCATATGTATAAGAAATTCCATTTTTCCCAAGCTCAAATTTCTCAACATCAAAATATACATAATCTTTCAATGCAAGATTTAACATATGAAGCCTATTTTCTTCACTTAAAATTTCCTCATTATTTTTATGTGGAGGTATTTTATTTGGCATAAAGAAAACCCTATCAAGCCTTAAAAATTCCCTAATATTTAATGCAATATTAATATGACCATTATGAATTGGATTAAAAGTTCCCCCTAAAATACCAATCCTCATAAATACCTCCCAAAAAATTTTTATCCCATAAACTCAAACTCAAAATCATTAAGTTTAACTAAATCTCCATCCTGAACACCAAATTCTTTAAGCTCATCAATAATTCCTTTATTTTTAAGAACTTTATGGAAATATCTAAGAGATGAGAAATTATAAATATTAACTGAACTTAATAATCTATCAACAAAACTTCCAGTAACTAAATAATATTCTTCCCCTAAATCATCAATTTCTTTTGAAATTTCATAAGTAAATCTCTTAGGTTCAAAAACATACATATCTTCTTCTTCAAACTCTAAAATAGTTTTATCAGTATTATCAACAACTTCCTTAAGCTTTTTTAATAACTCATGAATTCCCTTTCCTGTTGCTGCTGATATTTCAAAAATATTTTCATATCCAAGAGAAATTATATCCTTTTTAAGATTTTCAATTCTCTCACGATCCTCATCAAAGGTTATATCACTTTTATTTAAAACAACAATTTGAGGACGACTGCTTAAAATTTCGTTATACTCTAAAAGCTCCTTATTTATTAATTTAAAATCCTCGAGTGCATCTCTTCCCTCAATTTGTGAAACATCTAAAATATGCACAAGCACTCTAGTTCTTTCAATATGTTTTAAAAATTCAAGTCCAAGTCCAATTCCCTTTGAAGCTCCCTCAATAATTCCAGGAATATCTGCAATAACAAAACCTTTTATATCTTTAAAATCCACAACTCCTAAATTTGGATGCAAAGTTGTAAAATGATAATTTGCAATCTTAGGTCTTGCATTTGTTATTTTAGAAATAAGAGTTGACTTTCCAACATTTGGAAAACCAATAAGACCAACATCAGCAATCAAACGAAGCTCTAAAGTTAATTCCATTTCATCAGATGGCATTCCTGGTTCTGCAAAATCTGGACATTGACGAGTTGAAGTACAAAATCTTGCATTACCTTTTCCACCTTTTCCACCTTTTAACAAAACAAACTTCTGATTTTTCTCACATAAATCAGTAATAACTTTTCCTGTTTCAGCATGCTTAATAATAGTTCCCTCTGGAACTTTTATAATAAGATCCTTTCCATCTTTACCATAACATTTACAAGTTCCGCCATTTTCTCCATTTTCAGCAAGAAATCTTCTATTATATTTAAAATCAATAAGAGTGTTTATGTTGTAATCAACCTCAAAAACTATATCTCCACCACGTCCTCCATCTCCTCCATCAGGACCACCTAGTGGAACATATTTTTCACGTCTAAAGGATACACAACCATCTCCTCCTTTTCCAGAACGCACATAAATTTTCGCTATATCTATAAACATATCTTTCTCTTCCTTAATAATATTTTTTATAAAAAAGTAAGATGATTAACATAAAAATTAACCATCCTGACAAACAAAATATAAACGAACTAAACAGTTACCTCAACTGGATAAACGCAAGCTCTTTTCTTATCTTTACCAAAAGTTTCAAATCTTACAATCCCATCTACTTTTGCAAAAAGAGTGTGATCTTTTCCTAATCCAACATTAATACCTGGATGAATTTTTGTTCCTCTTTGTCTCATTAATATATTTCCAGCCAAAACAAATTGTCCATCTGATCTTTTAACTCCAAGTCTCTTAGAATGACTCTCTCTACCATTCTTGGAGCTACCAACACCCTTTTTAGATGCAAATAATTGAATATTAATTCTTTTCATTATTGCTCCTCCTCAAATTTCATTTTAATATATTTTCTATAATCCAAAAGTAATTTCTCTATAGTTAACCTAAAGGTATTAAATAAAATCTGTGCCTTCTCAAGATCTTTCTCATTATATTTTGAAATATCTATATTAACAGACGCATTTTCATCATCTATAGAATAATAAAAATCCTTACATATAACTTCCTCTAATCCAATAATAACTCCTTGAACTAAAGATGAAACTGCAGCACAAACAATATCTCTACCTAATCTATCATAACCTGAATGACCATATACATTTAATTTTATAAAATTATTATTCTTACGAACTAATCTTATATTAATCAAAATCAAACCTCAATTTTTTCAATCTTAACTTTTGTGTATGGTTGTCTATGTCCATTTTTAACTCTATAATCTTTTTTAGGCTTATATTTGAAAACTACTATTTTCTTTCCCTTAACTTGAGCAACAACATTTCCTTTAACCTTTGCTCCCTCTAAAAATGGTTTTCCAAACTTAACACCTGACTCACTATAAACTGCCAATACATTAGTAAACTCACATGAATCATTAGCTGCCAAATCTAACTTTTCTATGTATATAATATCTCCTTCTTTTACCTTGTACTGTTTTCCACCAGTTTCTACAATAGCGTACATTTAAAGCCCTCCTCAATAATATAAGACTCGCCTTAATAGGTGAACACATATTCTTTAATACCTAATAAAGTGCGGTTACTCTCCGGATTATACCACATTTTATAACCTTATGTAAATAGAAAAAATTAATTATTGTAAATCCAAAATGTTTATACTATAATTATTAGCGTGTTTGTACAAATATATTTCAGGAGAGGTTACATGAAACTACAGAGTGCATTATTTTCAGTTTGGATAATGTTTATCTTGATTGTTGGTCTCGTATTAAATTAAAAAACAAACAGATTGGACAAATTAATAATACGCCCAATCTGTTTAATTATTTTTTATAAAATTCTCTAACTTTAATATTCCCAAATTTTTTATAACATTCAAGTATATTATATTCGTTCATTATACCACATATATTCAAATCATCATCTACGAAATAAAATAACAAAAACTTATTAAATTTACACATCTTTATTATATCCAAAAATTTCATTTCACAGGATACACAAATAATTTCTGATTTAACATACATTTTTCGAATTAAATCATATTTCCTATAATCAATATTTCTACTTATAGAAACATTATTAAATAATTTGTATTGCCTATAAGTACTCAAAAAAATAAGAACACCAATAATTAAATACGCTATACCTATGAAGTAATTTTCTAAAAATATAACACTTCCAATTAAAATTATAGCTATACCGATCAAAATACTAAGCAAAATACTGATTAAGTTAACTATATTCGATTTAATCTTCTTAAATAATATATTTTTTAAGATAATAGCTCCATCCAATGGAAATGCCGGCATTAAATTAAATATTCCAATAACTATATTTACAATCATAAAATTACATACGAATTGTACCTTACTGAATCGTATAATAATGCCACATATTAACGCAATTAATAAATTACATAAACTTCCTGATAAATACAGAATTATTTCTTTATCTATATATTTATTATCATTTAAATTAATTTTAAATCCAATTATAGATATCTTAAGATCAAGCTTTTTTATATCCTGTAAAACTAAAATAGCTATATGTGACAATTCATGTATACATATAGCTATTATAGATAAAAGCATATAATAAGTATTTTGTATAAACATAACTATATATAAAATAATTAAACTTAATTTTAAAATTCTGTGAATATTATACATAATCACACCCTATAAAACCAATTAATCATTTTATAAATATACTTACTAATTCAAATTATATAACAAAATCAATTATTAAATACAATTGGATCTTTTCTCATATTTATATTTAATACAATAGCAATTCCTATCATATTACTTAAAATAGAACTTCCCCCATAACTAACAAAAGGTAAATTAATACCTGTTACAGGTATTAATCCTATTGTCATACCAATATTTTGAAACACAGCATATAAAATATAAAATATCATTCCTACACAAAATAATTCCCCAAATTTATCCTTAGAAGTTTTAGCAATCTTAATAACTCTTATTACCATAATAGAAAAAATCGATAATAGTACTATAGCTCCAATAAATCCCCAATATTCACCAATAATCGAAAATATAAAATCATTTTGAGGCTCTGGAACAAACTGAGAAACGTAGCTATTTTGAGGATTTCCTAAAAGTATACTTTGCTTTCCAAGTAAACCACCTGATCCTATTCCTATTTTAGATTGAACCACTTGCAATCCATTTCCTAACGAATCTGCAGATGGATCCAAAAAAGAAATAACCCTACTTTTCCAATATGGAGGTAATATATCAGTATCCCATACAACAAGTACAGAAAATACAGCTAAAAGAAATCCACCCAAAAATATCTTTATATTTAATCCTGCTATAAATAATATCCCTACACACATTATAAAACAAACTAATGTCATTCCCATATCAGGTTGAATAACAATAGATATTAATGGTAGCGCTATATAAAAAACTAATTTTACTACAATTTCTCTGTCATTTATTTTTCCTTCATATTCATCTATAATTTTTGCTATCATAAGTATCATAGATATCTTCATAAATTCAGACGGTTGCAAAGTAAAACTTCCTAATTGAATCCATCCATTAGCTCCATTAACTTTCTCTGTAAATATTTTTGTAAATATTAATAAAATTACATTTGAATAATAAATTAATGGAATAAATGGCTTAAAACTTGAATAATCTACTAATAAGATTATACATAAAATAATAAAGGATACGACAATAAATAATAATTGTCTCTTTGCAGAATTAAAATTTGTAGCATTAAATATACTTATAACTCCATATAATGATAAAGCAATTACACTAAACAATATTAAAAAATCAATACGTCTCATTTGACGTATCTTTAAAATAATATATTTCAATGAACCCACCTTTATTTATTACAATTTCTATGAAGTGGAATCGTTACTACTAATGATGAAAAACTTTCCTCTACATTAAATTCTTGATTCTTAGCTAAATCAACTGAAACCCTGTTAGTATCAATATCTACATATTTTACCATAATAGTTAAAATTTCATTTTTAATTATATCTAAAACATATGGTGTTATTCCATCCCTGTCATTAACAATTATAAATTTCAATCTATCCCTAGCTATTTCTTTTGGTAAAGGCTTACTATACATAAATTTTAACATCATGACACACCTCCCCAAAACCTTACTACCTTTTAAAAATATTAACTAAAGATCTAAGAAATCCACCTTCATCTTCTAAATTCATAAAAGGTACTTCTTCCCCCATTATTCTCTTAGCTATATTTATATAAGCATTTCCTGCTTTAGATTTATTAGATAAAACAACAGGCTCTCCTTTATTAGTAGATATAGTTATATTTTTATCATCAGGAACAACTCCTAATAACTTTATAGATAATGTCTCCATTATATCATCTACATCTAGCATATCTCCCTTTTTAGTCATAGAATAATTAAGTTTATTTATTATTAATTGATGTCTATCTAATCCTTTTGCATCTAATTTTCCTATAACCCTATCTGCATCTCTTACAGATGTTATTTCAGGATTTACAACAACTATAGCTCTATCTGCACCTATTATTGCATTTTCAAATCCCTGCTCAATTCCAGCTGGACAATCTATTAACACATAATCAAAATCCTGTTTAAGTTCATTTATAAGTTTTTGCATTTGTTTTGTTGTAATATCATTTTTATCCCTAGTTTGAGCTGTAGGAAGAAGATATAAATTATTAAATCTTTTATCCTTTATAATAGCTTGCTTTAACTTACATTTTCCCTCAATAACATCTAATAATGTATATACTATCCTATTTTCTAATCCCATTAAAACGTCTAAATTTCTTAAACCTGTATCACCATCAACAACTATTACACTTTTATCAAAAGAAGCTAGTGCAGTCCCAATATTTGCCGTTGTTGTAGTTTTACCTACTCCACCTTTTCCTGATGTTATAACTATTGATTCACTCATAGTATACCCCCTACAATACCACTCTCATTTAAATAACTTTCGTAAATTTTATAAAAAACAAATTGGAAATTTTTTACTAATATACATATTTATTTATACTATATGGTTCTACTTCAATGCAACCATTTTTTAATTTTGCAACTTCTGGATATCGTGGCTTATCACCTTCAGGAGAAGTTGTAACAACATCTCCTATCTGTAAAATTTCTGGATATAATCTAAATGCAGCTATTATTGATTCATTATTTCCATTAAACCCTGCATGAACTCTTCCCTTTAATTCTCCAAGTACAACTATATTTCCTGTTGATACAATTTCAGCACCACTATTTATATCACCTATAACAACTACATTTCCGTTAAAAAATATTTTTTGTCCACTTCTTATTGTTTTATATATAAATTTTGTTTTGCCCTCTTCAATTCCATTAAAATATGTACTATTTTCTATACTATAATTATGCTTATCTTCTAAAGTAAAATTCTTTACTTTTATATCATTTGTAAAAAATTTCTTTATATCATTTAAAATATCATTATCTATTTTTTCAAAATCTATAATTAATCTAATTGAAGACTCTCTAAAAAATCTTATATTATTTTTCATTTTATCTATTAATTCAATAGCCAGCTCTTCATAACTATACTTATCATCATCAAATATTATTTCTAAACCATCTTTAATACCCTTAATTTTTACTCCATTACTACCCATAAATTTCCTCCTAAAAATTAATCCATCAAACTATAAGCATAAGGAAATAGCGGAACATAATTAGGATAATTTTCTTGTAATTCTTCTTTAAAGTAAGCTTCATATACAGCTCTTGCTACATAAGCACCGAAATAACCATGACCTCCATCATATAAAACAACACTTATAGCTATTTCTGGTTTATCTACTGGAGCAAATCCTACGTAAACTCCATATGCTGCTCTTCCAACTTTCTCTTGCATTCCATCTTCTTTAAATGTTGCAGTACCTGTTTTTCCTCCAGTTTCTATCGGGAAATATCTTCCATTTGTAAATACACTTGCAGTACTACCACTTCTACTTACTCTCCTCATACCTTCTATTACAGCTTCTACATTTTCCTTCTTAAGATAAACTTTATCCAAAATCTCTGGTTTATAATCTTTTACTATATTATCATCAACATCAACTATTTTATCTACTAAATTAAGCTTATATCTTGTTCCACCATTTACAATGGTCGCAATATAATTTACAAGTTGAACAGGAGTAAATAAACTAATCCCTTGACCAATAGCAGCATTTATTACATTTCCTGGCGTATAAATTTCAGTTCTTAAAGAATATATTGTATATTCCGCAATAGCATTCGACATATTTTCAACATCTTGCTGAGTATATCCCATATTCTGTTCTTTATTATAATAATTTGTAATTTCTGTAAATAGATCTTTTAAATCCGAACTTAGGGAATTTATTTTTTCATTTAAAATCTCAGCCTCAATATCTAATGGCAAGTCTTCATTTAATATTTTCTTTACTAAGTCCTTAATTTCCTTCTTTAGGTTAGATAATTTTTCACTATCACTAGCTTTTTTAGAAATATCAATTGACTTAAACACATATCTTCCAAATTCACCTTTATTTAATATATCAACAATATTATAAGGTGATAAAACAATTATATTAGCTTTCATAGTTTCAAGATTAAAAACTTGACCTGTAGTTTCTTTAAGTTCTATTCCTGTAGTAGATACATATTTTGTACTATCAGGCTTTCTTCCTAAACCAAACTTCCAAGCCCAATTAGCTAAAATATCTAGTCCCTGTTTATTAGAAAGACCTTCTTTATTATACATTCTATCAGCAACCTCATAGAAAAAATGGTTATTGGAAGTTTTAAGTGCATCTTTTACATCGATCTTTCCTAAACTATAATTAATTAAATTTCTCCACTGATTATTATAAGCTTCAAAAATAACATTATCTTCTATAACCTCATTAGGAGTTATAACTCCTTCTTCTAAAGCAGCTATTGCTGTAAGTGGCTTAAATGTAGAACCTGGTGGCGTTAATCCCTGGGTTGCATAATTAAAAAATACTTTAGGATAAATATCATTAGGATCTTCTCTTAAACTATTAGGATTATCCTTATCAGAAAGTGGAAACAATGTATCAACATCTACATCCAAATTTCTATCTTCTATGTACTTTTCTCCAAATTCTTTCAAATTTGTCGCAAAATATTCTTCTCTTATTTCATCTGTCATATTTTCATCAGATACAAATACATTGGGATCAAAATTAGGTAACGATACCAATGATAAAATATCTCCTGTATTAACATCCATTACAACAGCCGCTCCTCGTGTTGCATTACTTGTATCAAGTCCACTACCATGTTTATTTCCAGTTTTTTGTAATCCTAACATAACATCAGATAATGCTTTTTCTGTTACTTTTTGTAAATTCTTATCTATAGTTAAATAAATATTATCACCTGGTCGAGCATCAACCTCAAAAATCTCTTGTTTTTTTAGTCCACTATTGTCAACTTGTATAATATTCTTACCATTTTGTCCTCGTAGATTTGATTCAAACGCAGATTCAATTCCAGACTTACCTATTACATCATAAGATACATTATATCCTGCCTCTTCATACTTTTCTCGTTGGCTACTATCAATAGCTCCAATATGACCTATAATACTAGAAGCAAATTCTCCCTCTGGATAATATCTAACTGACTTTTTAGATACATTTATACCATTTAATAAATGTTGCTTTTGCATTATTTCAAATGCTGTTTCCTTTTTTAAGTTAACAGCTAAAATTATTGGGTTAAATCCTGAAAAACTTGTCATCTTAATATTATCTCTAATAAGCATAAATTTGCGTATATATTCATCACTATATTTTTCTTTTAATTTAAGATATATTTGTTTTCCATTTAACTTCGATGTATCTACATCTTCTTTTAACAATTTATATAAACCATATTCTTTAACTAAGTCATAAAATATATCTTTCGCACTTATATTAAGAACATAC
This sequence comes from Clostridiales bacterium, assembly GCA_017889345.1. Lineage (GTDB taxonomy): Bacteria > Bacillota > Clostridia > Clostridiales > Clostridiaceae > Dwaynesavagella. The sequence goes on from JAGHEJ010000049.1 coordinate 24,462, forward strand.
GACTCCAACTCTCTCTTTTGACTATCAGTAAGTTCCCTAACTCCTGGAAAATATTGTTTTTTCATCTTTTCATAATATCCCCTATCAGATTTAAATCTCAATTCCTGATCTTTTTTTTCACTTTCAGTAATACCTTTAAATTCAAATCTAAATGGATTTACTTTAATTTCAAATGTATCATATAAGTCTTCGCCATTCTTCTCCAAAATATCTATAATAATAGGTATAACTTCAAAAAAATTATCATTATTATTTCTATTTGAATATTCTAGAATATAACTTTCAACATTAGTCGCTAATATTTCCCCATCTTTATCTAAAATTTCACCACGAGATGCTAATATTGGTAGTTGTCTTTGAGAATAATAATTTGAAAGTTTCAAATTTTCTTCATATCCTAATATTTGTAATTTGAACAATCTTGCTAGTATAATAAAAAAAAGTACAAACATAGATATAATAATTATCAAATATCTATAATTAGTACTTTTATTTTGCTTAGTACCCATTTAATCCCTCCAATTACCAGCTAAAACTCTAACTTTTTCTCAAACAACTTGCTTTTGAATATGCTATTAAAAATTGGATACATAAACAATACCAATACAAATGTATATAAAAACTCATAATAAAATACACTTACATTTATATTAATTTTCAAAACAATATTGATGTATAGTGTTATTAATAAACTCTTAAACATCAATGAAAACGTGATTAATAAGACATAAACTATAAACTTATTTTTATTATATTTATTAGATAACTTTGACAATATTAATCCCACAATTAGATTTAAAAGAATATTAATTCCAAATCCATTATAAAAAAATACATCTTGAAAAAATCCTACAAAAAAGGAAAATAAAGTCACATTATATTTTTCATTATTTAAAGAATACACACAATAATAAATTGTTAACAAACTAGGATAATACCCATTAAAATCAAAAAACGGAATAAAAGATGTGTCTAATACAAGTAATACTATTTCAGTTAAACATAAAACAAATATTCTCATTTTTAATATCCCGACCCATCTTCATCATTTGGTAATATAACAAATAATTCACTTATAAATTGAAAGTTAACATGTGATTTTATAAATACACTCTTACTTAAATTACGCTTATCATTTTCTATATAAACCACTTCTCCAATAGGTATATTAGCTGGATATATCTCTCCTAATCCAGAAGTTACTATCTTGTCTCCTTCTTTAATATCCTCATCAATTGGTAAATACTCCATCTTCAAATCATAAGATTTTTCATTGTTGTTTTGACCTTTTATTATTCCTTCATTACCATTAGTTCTTTGAACTTTGCCACTTACAAAAACTCCCCCATTAATAATAGGAGATACTAAGCTCCAGTTATTTGATACTGAAGTAATCATTCCAAATAATCCTCCATTTGCAACAACTACCATACCATTTTTCAATCCATCTTTTAAACCACAATCTATTATATATTCATCCATATAAGATCCGTTTTTACCAATTATATTGGCACCCAAAAATTCATAATTTTCAAGCCTACTCTTTAAATTTAAAATTTCTCTTAGTCTATCATTTTCTGTTCTCAATTGACTATATGAATTAATTTGAGATCTTAATATGCCATTTTCTTCGCTTAATTTTTCAACTTCATCAACTAATTGTGAATACCTAACAATTCCCTCATAAGTATTAGATATAACTTCAGATATATTATAAATAACTTTTTGTATTGGACTCAATCCTTGACCAACTAAATCTTCTAATTTTGACTTATTTTCTCTTTGAGAAGAAAATAAAATAAGGACTATCATAATTACAACTAATAAGGCTATAACTATATTTATCTTATTTTTTAAAAATTTCATTTAAATATTAATATCCTCTTTGATTTTTAGCTATTCTATCAAAATTCTCAAGGGCTTTTCCTGCTCCCAAAGCAACACAGTCTAAAGGTTGTTCAGCTATATGGACTGGCATGTGAGTTTCATGGTTTATTAACGCATCTAAATTTCTAAGTAACGCTCCTCCTCCTGCAAGCATTATCCCCTTTTCCATTATATCTGCAGCTAACTCTGGTGGAGTTTTTTCTAAAGTAGTTTTTATCGAATCAACTATAGCAGATACAGGCTCTTTTAACGCATCACGTATTTGATCCTCTGTTACTTTTATCGTTTTAGGTAATCCTGTTACTAAGTCTCTACCTTTTATATCTATAACTCTTTCTACCTCATCTAATTGAAAAGCTGATCCTATTTCCATTTTAACTTGTTCAGCAGTTCTCTCTCCAATCATAAGATTAAACTCTTTTTTTATGTAACTTATTATTGATTGATCTAACTCATTGCCTGCTATTCTCAAAGATTTACTTGTTACAATACCTCCTAAAGATATAACAGCAACTTCCGTTGTTCCACCACCAATATCAACTATCATACTTCCAGTAGCATCATCAACTGGTAATCCAGCTCCTATTGCAGCAGCCATTGGTTCTTCCATTAACACACCTTCTCTAGCTCCAGCGTGCTTTGTAGCTTCTTCAATAGCTCTTTTTTCAACACCAGTAACACCAGATGGAAAACATACAATAATTCTTGGACTAGTTAAAATGCTCTTTGATGTAACTTTTTCTATGAATCTTTTTAACATCGTCTGAGTAACTTCAAAATCAGCTATAACTCCATCTTTTAAAGGACGTATAGCTACGATATTCCCAGGTGTTCTTCCAATCATTTGCTTAGCTTCTCTACCTACTGCTAAAGCCCTCTTAGTTATATCATTAATAGCAACAACAGATGGTTCTCTCAAAACTATACCTTTTCCTTTTACATATACAAGTGTGTTAGCAGTTCCAAGATCTATTCCCATATCTTTACTTATACCAAACAACCCCATAATTTATCTCCTCTCAAATAACTTACTATTTTTATCAAACTAAAATATTATTCTGATAAAAACACTATTTCATCACACTTATTTGCAGTATTTTTTGCACTATCATTTTAAGATTGTTACATTTTTGTGCTTTATTATTCAACTAATATACAATTTTTGTAATTTTGTATTAAAAATTATTAATTCACATCTTTACATAAATACCCATTAAATACAAAATTTCTATATTATTCTACCATTTGATTATAATTTTAACAAGTATTATTAAATATCAATTAAATATTTAATTTTTATACTTATTTAAAGAAAAATATATAAAATCTAAAATACTCTCTAAATCATTTTTTGAACAATCATCATCTAACTCTAATATAAGATCCTTTAAATCATTGAATGTTTTATATTCTCCTTCTTCTCCATAATCACCATCAATTTCTTCTACTGATTTCTTAAGATTAGATATATCAAACATGTTATTCGACATATTTTTAGAATTATTTAAAATAAATTTTGTAAATAAATTTATAACTTCAAATATTTCATCACTGTATGCAACATCACTTGGAATCTTATATATTTGTCTTACAAATTGAATATTATTTTCCTTAAACATATTTGTCATATCCAAAAAATTCTCTTTATCAGAAATTCCGAGTATAACCCTCTCAAATTTATCATCATTAACTATACTTGCCAAAGTGTTATTCTCTATTTTCTCTTTAAACTCTTCTGCATTATCCAAATTTTTAAAAACTCCACCTTGAAATAATATTAAACTATTTGATGACAAACTTTTTGCATATTTCTCTATATCTTCCTTATCACTATCCTTTTCTTCAGGAGATACTACTAACTCCGTATTACTCTGAACTATACTATCTTCACCTTGAGTAATAGAGATACTTTCTTTATATATAATTTTAGCTAGTCCATTTGAAATAACTAAAGATAATCCTAACACAATTAATAAAGCTATTATCGAAACATATATTTTGTTATTTCTTATATTTTTTCTATATTTATCTCTTCTGTAATTCATTTTATCCTCCTAAAAATAAACTATATATAAAATATATGTTTTTTTTTTCAAAATATAATAAAAAAGACAATGTCTTTGACATTGTCTTTTAATATACTCTCATTGACCAAGCGTATCTAGAATTATAATATCCTTCATTCAAGCTAGAAATAGCAACTCCTGTATCTGAGTTAGCTGCATGTACAAATTTTCCATTTCCAATATATATTCCAACATGCGATAAACTTGAATAAGTGTTTGAAAATACTAAATCTCCTGGTTGTAAATTTTCTCTACTTACTCTTTCTCCAACATAAGCTTGAGCTTGACTAGTTCTTGGAAGATTTATACCAAAATTTTTATATACATAAACCACAAATCCAGAACAATCAAATGAATTAGGCCCAGTTGATCCATATCTATATGGCTTCCCTACTAAACTTTTTGCAAAATCTGCAATTTTTTGACCTTTATTAGTACTAACATTTGAACTTGTATTTGAAGAAACACTTCTCGCTTCAACTTTGGGTTTTGGTGGAGCCTCAACATCTATATTAGCTCTTACCCCGGATTTTTCATCCGATTCAACATCAACACTTGTATTTCCACTTGCTATTTCTTCATAAATTGAATCTAAAATTCCATCTTTATTATTCTCTTGACTAATTTGTTCACTAACAGATAGTGGCTCTGCTTTTGGGGCACTTGTTATTAAGACAGACACTAAGATGATTCCTCCCAAAAACTTAGTTAATCTACTGTTCATGAAAACCTCCTAAACTTCAAAACCAAATTAAACACATAATAACAATCATATCACTATGACCATGATAATAATGATTTAATTTCTCATTAAAACACTCTTCAATAGCATTTACCATTAGTAGGCTTTAATATAATATAACATTATACTCTTAAAATCAAGATTGCTAGATATAGTTTCACCGTTTTCATATACAAGTTTACAAAAATTTACTAATTTATTCTAATAAATCCTAAGCTTAATGTATCGAAAAATATATTCTTATATAATCACAATATTAAATATATTTAATATTATTAAAATAAATACGTATTTATATAAAATTTATTAGGAGTCTACCTCTAACAATGATTATTTTTTCATCATTAAAATCTACTTTAATAAGTACAAGCATAGCAATGATATCTACAATTTTAGGATCTTCATGTATATTCTTTGTTAAAAAAAATTTAAATATTAAACATTATAAAATATTTCTAGGATTCATGTCTGGTATGATGATATCATCAGCTATTTGGTCGCTACTTATTCCCGCTACTGAATTATACAATAACAAAATAAGTAACCTATTTTTGATAACTATAGGATTTTTACTTGGAACATTATCTTTTAAATTAATAGATAAATTAATATCATCTATAATGATTAAAAATAACTCTCCTATTTCTTCATCTATGAAGAAAAAAACTCTCATAATTCTTTCATCTGCTCTTCGTAATACTATAGAAGGTATTGCTATAGGTATAGCATTCTCTTTAAGTTCTATACAAGGTTCATTAGGAAGTTTGGCAGGAGCTATAACATTATCTCTATCTATGGCACTTCAAAATTTTCCTGAAGGATTATCTTTATCTATACCTCTTAAAAATGAACGTATATCTACCATAAAATCTTTCTTACTTGCTTCAATTCCTGGCTTATTAGAGCCTATTGGGGGCATAATTGGAGTAATTTTATCAAATAAAATTAAACCCCTTTTGCCACTTATATTATCCTTTGCAGCAGGTGCTATTATAATTGTTGTAATCAACGAACTTATACCCGAATTTAACTCAGAAAATTCTAACAAACATGGTACAATAGGATTTATTCTTGGTTTTATTCTGCTTCTTATGCTGGATATTATCTTAAAATAAAAAGGTACTCAAATAATAGAGTACCTTTTTATTTTGTAAATATGTATTCTATTTCTGTGGATAAACTTTCATTAAATGTGTATCCATTCTCCTTGAAGTATTTCAAAAATTCTTTGTTGTTTATTTTATTTTCAACAATATATTTAACCATTAATCCTCTTGTTGATTTTGCATCTGTTGAATAAGATTTTAAAGTTCCGTTCTTATATATTTTAAAACTACAAGTAATAAATTTATCTCCATCTTTCAAATAAGGAGTTATGACTTTACTATATTCTTCTGAGCAAAGATTTATAATTTCTCTATCTTCCTTTACAAGTTCATTATATAAACTCCCTCCAAAATAATCATATAAATCCTTACTATTATTAATAGAAATTTTTGTTTTCATTTCCAATCTATACTCATAAACACTATCATATGGTTTTAAAACTCCATAAAGTCCACTTAAAATTCTTATGTGATTTTTGCAAAATTCTATTTCATCTTTATTAAACACAGATGCGTTAATACTTTTGTATGCGGTTCCTGTATAAGAAATTATTGCTGGAGTTCCATATTCATCATATTTTATATGTTCATATCTAAACTTATTTAATTCTGCTATCTTATCATTTACTCCCATAATTTCTTTAAGTTCTTCTTTTGATAAGGTCTTAATTTTCTCTACAATTTCTTTAACTTTATTAATTTGACATGGAATTGTTAAATCTATATAATTTTCTCTACATTCTTTCATTGTTAAAGCTGGAGATATAATAGCTATCATAATTTCACCTCTATTTTATTAATTTTCAAAGGAGATAATTTATATGGTATATTTAGAAACTGATCGTCTTCTTCTTCGAAATTATAAGAAAGACGATTTATATGAATTTATTAAAATGAATCAAGATAAAAAAGTTATGAAATTTTTCCCAAATATTCTTAGTGAAATGGAAAGTATAGCTCTTTATAATAAAATAACCTCACATATTATGGAAAATAATTTTGGTTTATTTGCTTGTGAATTAAAATCTAATAATAAATTTATTGGATTCATCGGTTTTAATAATACAAATATGATGGATGCTGTTAATTATCCTTTTGTTGAAATCGGGTGGAGATTATGTAGTAAATATCATAATCAAGGTTTAGCTACAGAAGGAGCACTAGCTTGTTTAAATTATGGATTTTCAAAACTAGGTTTTACAGAAATATTTAGTTTTACATCGAAACTAAACATTCCATCTCAAAAAGTAATGGAAAAAATAGGAATGAATTTCATAAAAACATTTGATCATCCAAAAATTTCAAATAATTCTCCTTTAAAACCTCACATATTATACTCTATAAAAATTTAAAAAGGTACTCAATTAGAGTACCTTTATATTATTAAATCATTTATTTTTTGTAAATAAGTTTTCTCAAAATCTATACTTTTACGTTTTAATTGCTGAGCATTTATTAATACATTTACAAAATTTTCCAGCGCTTGATCACTATAATTAGCATTTCTTAAATTTTCTCTTTGATCATCTATTAATTGTTTTAATTTCTCAATAGTAGATATTTTCATATCATTTATTTCATTCTTATAATGTCTAATTTCTTTCCATTGTTCATGTGAAATATTCTCTTTATTTTGTTGAAGTTTTTCTTTAATCTCTTTATTAAATTCATAATTTAATTTTATGAGATTTTGATTTTCAATTCTGTGATCATCAAATATTTTAAACTTATATTCAAATTTGCTCCTTAATTTATCTACTCCAATATTATTTAGAAAACCATTTTCAACATCATAAGCAGAATAATTATAGTTTATATGTTTTTCTCTTAAAGCTGAAACTCTATAACTTGCAAAAAATATAATCAAACATAAACTAACAATAAGCGTTATAATATTTTTTACCATATAATGATCCTCCTGGGAAACGGTGTTTTTAAAATTATTTCCCATATCGACATAATTATACAATTAAAGCAAAAATTTTTTAAAATACATAATTACTCCTATTTGGCTTATAAACTCCTATTTCCCACTCATGAAAATCTAATACCAAGAAATTTTAATAAAATTTCCCTAATAAAGAATTTCTCTGCTTTTAACTCCATTTATGATTAAATCTAAAAGTTTATATCCTTCTCCCTCTCTTCTGAGAACAATTTTAAAATTCTCACGAACGCTTACACTATGGTCATTTACGTAAAATACATTAGATGTAATAGTAATTACATTGTCTTTACAAATAATATTCCAATCGTATTGATTTTCATTTATATCTGGAAATTTAGAAATTGTTGGTTCTTTATGAACTAAATTAACTATCATTTTACTAACTTTACTTAAATTTATCATTTCTTCATGAGAAACTATAAAACTTCCTACATCAATAATAACTTGTCCATTTTCATAAACCTTGTCATTCTCTGAATTTTTAATATATACAAGACTATCATTATTATCATAAGTTGCATTAAATTTATGACCATTATAAGAAAATGAAAATATATCTTCTCCTTTTGAATTAGTTGTTAAAGATATTAATTTAACTCTATCTTTATCCATATTTAATTTTGTTGTAGCATCATAAAGTTGATTTAATATATTTTCGTCAATACTTTTCTTATCTTCCTCATCCATTAAACTTACATAATTATTATCACTTTCATTATTAAAATCTTTTGGTAAATCATTAATTTTATCTGAAATATCCTCTTTAATTTTAATTAACTCTTCGTTATATTTAGAATTTTCATGTTCCTGTAAAAATTTATCAATATTTTCATAAGCTCCTTGATAATCATTTTTATCTATTTGCTCTTGTATTACTTCATAATCTTTATGAGTATCTTTATTGTCTTTTGCATTGGGAATAAAACTTATAAGTGTAATAAGTAATAAAAAAATTAAAGACCCTACCAATATTAAAAAATTAATTTTATCTCTCTCTTGTTTCTCTTCATCTTGTTTCTGAGATGAGTTAGTTTTATTATTTATATCACAATCTAAATCCCCTTCTTTTATGTTTAACTCACTTCTCTTTTCATTTATAAGCTCTTCTAATGTTTGAATTTTACTTCCACAAAATGTACAAAAATTTGCATCATCTCTAACTACTGTTTTACAAATATTACACGTCTTCATCTAACTCACCCCCTAATTAATACCAAGAACTTAAATATTATTTATTACTTTCATTTTCGTAACAAATTTAAATTTTTTTAGTAGGTATATGAACAAATAAAAGTCCTCACTCAAATTAAGTGAAGACTTTGAAAATTTGTATAGTAAGTTATAGTAAAAATTAAGGATATTTAATTTATTCCATATCTACAAAATTTTATACAACTTATTTTTAATTTTTTTATTATTGACTTTAAATAAATAAGTTTATATATTTATTGAGGAAATATTATAATCGAGGTAAACTTATGAAATATTCAATGATTGGAACTTGGAAAATGGCCTTTAACGGAGTTATTATCGGTGAAAATATTTTAAAAAATGGCGGTAATGTTAAAGATGCAATTGAAAATGCAATAACATACATAGAAGATAATCCTAACTTCAATTCTGTAGGATATGGAAGCTTACCTAACATTGAAGGAGAGCTTGAATTAGATGCCGCATTTATGGATGGAAATGATTTATCCTTTGGAGCTATTTGCTCTGTTAAAAATATAAAAAATCCTATAAAAGTTGCTCATCTTTTAAGTAATAGTAAACGTAATTGTTATTTAAGTTCTCGAGGTGCTGAAAAATTTGCACGTCTTAACAAGTTTGAATTTAAAAATATGTTAAACGATATTGCAATAGATAGATGGAATAATGAAATACAAAAAAACTTTGATCCTGATAATTTAGAAGCATATGATGGACATGATACTGTTTGTATGGTTGCTCTTGATTCAAACAAAAATATGGGCGTTGGAGTTTCAACTTCTGGTCTTTTTATGAAACAGTCTGGAAGAGTTGGAGATTCCCCTGTTATTGGTTCTGGTTTTTATTGTGATTCTAAAATTGGTGGAGCTGCTGCAACTGGAGTTGGAGAAGATATTATGAAAGGATGCTTATCCATCTCTATTATCAATAACATGAAAATGGGACAAGATGTTCAATCTGCTTGCGAAAATGCCTTAAAAGATCATGTAAATCGTTTGAAAAATCCTAATTACTCTCCAGGAACAATGTCTGTAATTGCTCTTGATAAAAATGGAAATTTTGGAGTTGCAACAAATAGAGATGAGTTTCCTTTCATAGTAACATGTGAGAATTTTTCTACAAAAATATTGGTATGTAGAAATAATAACTTATCTATGGAGATTTTTGAACCAGACGAAGAATGGTTAAATAATTATGATTATGATTAAAAAAATTCCAAGTAATTAATACTTGGAATTTTTTATCTTCTAGCAAAATTTACAAATTTAAACTTATCTGGTCTATGCCTTGATTCTGTATAATGAAAAATCGTAGCATCATCTAAATATGTATAACTTTTAACGACAACTACCATTTGATACTCTTCCATATCTAAATATTTTCTATCAAACTCATTTGCCATTTGAGTTGTTATCTCTTTTTTAGCACATGCAATTTTCAAATTTAGTTCCTTCTCTAGATATTCATATAAAGAATCTTCACATATTTCTCTAGTTATATGAGTTACAACATTTTGAGAAATATATTCCTTATCTAAAATTATTTTTTCACCATCAATTTCTCGAACTCTAACAACTCTCCAAACCTTATCTTCATCTCCTAATAAAAGATCATTTTTTATAGAATCATTTGGAGAAATTAACTCAAACTCCTTAACCCTTGTAATAAATTTTTTCCCTAAAGTTTCTGCAACCTCTTTAAAAGTATGAATTCTAGTTA
>JAGHEJ010000050.1 GCA_017889345.1 Clostridiales bacterium
GCCTGTTGAATAGATTCAAAACTTTTCTGCTTATATCCATAATCTTTCGTTAAAAATTGTTCGTAGAAAACTTCCATAATTCTTACCTCACATGTTCTTTAAGAAAATTTGACAAAGCACCAACAAGATTCGCATCTTTTTTATGCGTACAAGTATTTATAACTGGTCTAATTTTGGCATCTTCCACTTCATTCATTAAATAATCTAATTTTTCATTTATCCTATCTATAAAATCTTCTCTTTCAGAAATTGCTCCGCCAAGTAAAATTAACTCTGGGTCATATACATATTGAAGATTAAAAATTCCCTTTGCCAAATTCAAATAAAATCTATCAATTACTTCTTTACAAATTTCATTTCCATTTTCTGCCTCATCAAAAATCTTTTCACCAGTCCATGAATCATCATCATAAATCTTTCTAATTTTTCTCACCATAGCCATAGTTGAGCCGACTTTACTTAAAGTTTTAAACTCCCCATTCTCTTCTTCCATTAACATATAACCAAATTCTCCACCATGTAAATTTTTTCCACGATGAATTTCACCTTTATGAACTATAGCTCCACCAATTCCAGTACCACAAACAATAAACATCATATCATCTATATTTTTTGCCGAGCCATTAAAAACCTCAGCAAGTGCTGCACAATTCGCATCATTCTCTATGCTAACTTTTAAATTAAATTTTTCACTAAAAATTTCTTTCCAATTAGGTCCATGAATGTAAGGTATAGCACTAGCTCCTCCAATAATCCCAATTTCTCTATCGACTGCACCAGGAGAACTAATAGCTATCCCATCAATTTCAAAAACTTTTCTAAACTTTTCTATACAATCAACAATTGATTCTATAAATCCATTTACATCTTCAGAAACTTTTAATAAATCTCTTTCATAAATTTCCCCATTTTCATCTAAAATTCCTACCTTTATAGATGTTCCCCCAATATCCAAACAAGCTATCATTTCATATCCCTTTCTTCAAAAATGATTATATGTTAAAGGAGATATCAATTCTGTTTCCTGAATAAATATCTCCTTTCTTTAAAACTCTATATTAAAATTTATTTTTGAGTCTTTTTCAACTCATCAATTTGAGTTTGCATCTCTGCAATTACTCTATCTATTCCTTGTTCTTTCAATTTAGCATTCAGTTTTCCTAAGTATTCATCAATATCAACAGAACCACTGTATAACGTTTGTTTAAATTCTTCTAGAACATTATTTATAGCAGCAAGCTCACTCGTAACTTTTGATGAATCAAATTTAAATCCTAATGCTGGAGATACTTGAGCTTCATCATTAAATGCTTTAAATTCTTCCCATTTTGTTTCTGGCTCAGTGTCTAAAACATAAGTTATAAACATATTTCCTAAACTGAAATATGGTATTTCATATCTTTTTTGCTCTGGATTTATAAGTTTGATAGTTTTATCACTAACTTTTTCGTAGTGAACACCTTCTAATCCATAGTTAAGTAAATTTCTCAAATAAGGATCAGTATTTAATAGAACTAAGAACTCAAAAGCTTTTTCTTTATTCTTAGAATTAGATGATATTGCAGTTAATGCTCCTGTACTTGATCCATTTGTAATTAATGTATCAACGATTGGAGAGGTAACTACTTCATATCCTAAATCTTTTGACCAAATTTTATCAGCATAAGGTTGTCCGTCACCTTTAGTAACAAATCTCTTAACTGATTTATCATCTTGAGCTGTCGCTGAATCTGCATTGATGTATCCTAATTGATAAAACCTTCTCAATGTTTCTAAATTCTTTTTCATTTCCTCAGTTTCAAACATATTTTTGATAGTTAAATTTCCATCATCATTTACTTCAACACCAACTGGATCAACTAATTGATCAAAGAATACTGTGTAAGAGAAACCTTTTGTTATATATAATGGAACAACTCCAGGCTCATTCTCTTTTATAACTTTAAGCCATGGCTCTAAGTCTTCTAAAGAATGTATGTCTTGATATGGAATGTTGTATTTATCAACATACTCTTTTGTGAAAACCCATGTAGGTGCACTACCTAATTCTTTTTGAGTTGGTACTCCATAAATCTCTCCATCTATAGTAGCTCCTTCCCAAAATCTTGGATCAATCGTATCTTTTAATTTTTGTCCGCTTTCAGTCTCTAAAAGATCATTTAATCCTGCAAAAGCACCTTTTCTTGAATTACCTAAATAATCACCAGCCCATGAAGAAGTAAATGCTAAGTCATAATCTTCTCCTGAGTTAATAATTATAGACATCTTTTGAGTATAATCTCCAAAATCTATAAATTTGATATTTACATTAGCACCTATTTTCTCTTCTACATACTTATTAACTTCTGGCAAAACCTTATCAAAATCCTTTGGTTGAAGTCCAATCGTATACCAAGTTAGTGTAGGAATTTTTTCCCCATTAGAACCAACCTTATCTGTAGACTGTCCGCAACTCGTTAGAAAAACCAAAGCTAACATAGACATAAGCGTCGTTGCTAATAACGTCATAAATTTTTTCATTTTACTAAACTTTGTTTTACCCATTTCCATTCCTCTCTTTTCTATTTGAAAGCTTTTCAACAACGTTTACATTAGAAATTATATCATGAATGTAATCGCTTTTATAGTGTACTTATTCTACATTTACTTAAATTAATTTTTAAACTTTCAAATAAAAAGGCTCTTACACAATTTAAAGTGTAAAAGCCTTAAATATTATTATTTTAATTTTACTTTAAAAGTTTTAATTTCAAATGGTTTAATCATAAAATGAATCTTATTTGAATCTATATTTGCC
>JAGHEJ010000051.1 GCA_017889345.1 Clostridiales bacterium
CCAAACTCCTCAGCTAAAGAAAAATTTATTTCAAGAGATTTAGCATGACCAATATGTAAATACCCATTAGGTTCTGGTGGAAACCTTGTTATTATAGTTTCATGTTTATTATTCTTTAGATCATCAATAATAATATTACGAATAAAATTCGATGACTTAAATTCATTTTCCATAAAAACCCTACCTTATCTTATATTTTATTTTAATATAGCATATTTAATTATTTTAGTGTACACTCTTTAATATTCCCTATTCAAAAAGCCTTTAAAAGGAGGTCATTCTTTGATAAAAAAACTTACATTAACAGAAATAATAAATTTAACCCTATCAATTATAATTCTGCTTTTAGCCTTTTTTACTCCAAATAAAGATTTATATTATGGAGGAAGATCTTTTTTAATCGCAGATATACTTAGCATACTTTTTGTTAGATTACTTCCTCTTCCTTTCACATCATTTGAAATAGCTGTATTACAAATTCAAATTTTCATATCGATTTTTTTAGGGACAACCTTAAACTTTTATGGATTAATATCTCAATTTGATTTTTTCTTACACATATCATTTGGAGTTGTAGCATCTATTCTATCCATACCATTTATAAAATTCTTCACAAATAAATTAAATCTAGATATAAATAAAACACACTTATTATTTATAATTTTCATAATTTTCTGTTTCTCAACAACTTGTGGTACACTTTGGGAAATTTATGAATTTTCCGTAGATAAATTATTTGGATTAAATACTCAAAATAATAGTTTGTTAGATACAATGTCAGATATTATAGCAAATACCATGGGAACAATTTTCTTTTGCATTATATATTCATATAAACACAAAAAACAGGCAAAATAAAGCCTGTTTTATTATTTCTGATAACTAACAAATAAATTATAAATAAACTCCAAATTATCTTTATCCTTAAATTCATATGAGTTTATAAATAAAATAACTGACATAAATAAAGACAAGGAGATTCTTCTTCCAATATCCTTATAATCATCTTTTACAAAATTTACAATGGAACCTGCTACATCATCTACTACTTTGCTATATAAATCATTTACATTATTTGCTTTTTCTATTGGTATACTTTTAAAGGTTAATCCGAATCCTTTATTATCTTTTATATAATAATAAATTCCTTCTATAAATTCATTCAATACCTTTTTACGTTTGAGTGTTTCAAAAAATAAATTCCAACTATCACTTATAATTTCACAAAATATTTCTTCCTTATTCTCATAGTAGTTATAAAAAGTTCCTACTGCCATTTTACATTCGTTAGCAATAGTTTTTATGTCAACTCCTGAATAACCGTTTACGAGAAATAATTTTTTAACTCTTTCATAGATCTCTTTTTTGTCGCACAAAACCGATTTAGGCATCTAACATTATGAAACTATTTAAAGGGATCCTCTTAAATAGTTCGTCTCCTTTCTTAAAAATGAATTTATCCTCAATTTTTTTACCATTTATTAACTTATTACACATTAAATTAATAAAAATGTAATATAACTTACACGCCAAATTACAATATGGTAAAAATAAATTTCAAATACCATACTATTATATAATCATTTTAGATTTTTAGAAATAACTTTACTAAATTTTTATAATTTTTATATCCAAATAATAATCTTACATTTCTATATTCATTTTCTAATTCTACCAAAACATACAAAAAATTTAAATAATTAATGTTGAATATATTTTTCTTATATGATACATTCTACTAGTATTTATACTTTTTAAAATTTACTAAGGAGATATTTTTATGGAAAGAATAGTTGGACGTAAAGCTCCTGACTTTAAAATGACTGCAATGTCAGGAGACGGTTCTAAAGATTTATCAGTTTCTTTAAAAGATTATGCAGGAAAATGGCTTGTATTATTTTTCTACCCACTAGACTTCACTTTTGTTTGACCGACTGAAATAAGAGCCTTCAGTGAAAGGTACGATGAAATTAAAAAATGTGGAGCTGAAGTTTTAGGAGTAAGTATAGACTCTCACTTCACTCACGGAGCTTGGATTAAAAATGGTCTTGGAGAGTTGAACTTCCCATTAGCTTCTGACTTAACTCACGAAGTTTCTAAAAACTATGGAGTTTATATAGAAGATTTTGGAGCTGCTCAAAGAGGAATATTTATAATTGATGATGAATCTATTATAAGATATGTTTCTGTTTCAGACCTAGGCGCTGGTAGAGATGTTGATGCAATTGTTAATATTTTAAAAGCTGCTCAACAAGCTAAAGCTGGAAAATTAGTTCCTGCAAACTGGAAAGAAGGAAATTCTTTCTTAAACTAATTAAAAAAGAGAGATAATTATTATCTCTCTTTTTTTATTCATAATCATCTAGATAAGAAATCCTCTCACCATTTTTTACCCATCCAAGTATTCCATCCATATTTACATTTTGAGCTGATGAAAAAATAGATTTATCCACATGTTTATAAATTTTCTTCATATTAGAAATCAAATCTTTTATTTCATATCTCTTATTTCCTATTTTTTTAGCTGCAACCATACATGCGCAATTTAAAGCTAATAAACCAGAATTTTTTATAAAGGTAATAATAGATTGCTCTTCTATATAATACATTGGCCTTATTAACTTTATATCATCAAAATTTTCCGCTCTAAGTTTTGGAAGCATTGTTTTAAAATTTCCTGAGTAAAAAACATTTAATAATGTTGTTTCAATTACATCATTAAAATGATGACCTAAAGCTAATTTATTACATCCAAGTTCTCTTGCCTTTGAATATAAAAATCCCCTTCTCATTCGAGCACACATATAACAAGGATAATCTCTTGCAATTCTGTCAACAACAGAAAATACATCAGAATCAAATACCTTAACAGGTATCTCTAAATGCTTACAATTATCCTCCATAAGTTTTCGTATATGAGAATGATATCCTGGATCCATACAAATAAATTCAAGTTCAAAATTATTTCTTCCATGTCTTTTTAACTCTTGAAATAATTTTGCAAGAAGAAGAGAATCCTTTCCCCCAGAAATTGCAATAGCTATTTTATCTCCATCTTCTACTAAGTTATAATCATTTATAGCTTTAGTAAACTTTGTCCAAATTCTCTTTCTATATCTTTTAATAATACTGTTTTCAATTTCTTTTACAGATTTCTTCTCACACTCTGGTTCATGAATCTCACAATGAGAAGCAATACTTCCTTTTTCTTCCATAATAATTTCTCCTTATATATAAATACATAAATTTTATTTATGACATAATCTTCTAACAAATAAATTTATAAATTTTAAGTATGAATACTTTAGTTTTTTGTATTGACTACGAAATAAATTTATTATATATTTTAAGTTAGATATATTGCAAGTCAAAGTTTAATATATTATACTTCTAACTAGATTTTATAAGTCATTGTTATATTTAATTAAAAATGGTTAAATATTATGATGACTTAAATTTTTATGTTATGTTGTTTAATTATACTAAACTTTATATACTTATTAAGTAAACTTTTATTTGTTTTAAGGGAGGGTGTGAATTGCATACTATTAATGCATTAGGTCGTCATATTTTGGTTGAGTACTACAATTGTAGTAATGAATTTTTAAAAGATCCAAAATATATTGAAGACCATATGAAAGAAGCTGCTATAAAAATGGGAGCCACAATCGTTGAAAGTTGCTTTCATCATTTTAACCCTTACGGTGTAAGCGGTGCTGTTATTATTTCTGAATCTCATTTAACTATTCATACATGGCCTGAATACGGTTATGCTGCTGTTGATTTATTTACTTGTGGAACTATTGATCCTTGGGTTGGATTTGATTATTTAGAAGAAAAACTTGATGCTGATCTTAGTGAATCAACAGAAATTCCAAGAGGACTTACTCAAAAAATCGCAAAACATGGAAAATTTAATATAGAAACTATTTCTCATAAACCTAACGATTAAAATACTGGAGGATAATATGAACTGGTTTACAGAAAAATATGATGAAAATGTTAAAATTTCATATAAAGTAGACAAACACTTATTTCATACTCAAAGTAAATTTCAAACAATAGATGTATATAACAACGAGTTATTCGGAAATTACTTAGTAATCGACGATATAATGATGGTAACAGAAAAAGATGAGTTCATATATCACGAAATGATAACTCACGTTCCAATGGCATGTAACCCTAATATTAAGGATGTTTTAGTTATAGGAGCTGGAGATGGCGGTACTGTTCGTGAGCTTTGTAGATATGAATCAATAAATTCTATAACAATGGTTGAAATAGATGAAGAAGTTATTAACGCATCCATAGAATTTCTTCCAACAATATCTAAGTCTCTAAAAACAGATTCTAGAGTAAATCTTTTATTTAAAGATGGTATTGATTTTGTTAAAAATTCTTCTGATAATTCTTACGATTTAATAATTGTTGATTCAACTGATCCTATTGGTCCTGGTGAAGGACTATTTAGCGTGGAATTTTATGAAAATTGCTATAGAATTTTAAGAGAAGATGGAATTCTTGTTAACCAAAGTGAAAGTCCTTATTATCCATTTAATATAAGAGAACTTAAAAGATCATGTTCAAAAATTAGTAAGATTTTTCCAATTCTTGAGTATTATCAAGCATTTATTCCAACTTATCCATCTGGACATTGGATGTTTGGATTTGCATCTAAATCAATTAATCCTTTAAATGAAAATATTAAAAATTGGAATAACAATAATATTGAAACTAAATATTATAACACAGATCTTCACAAAGGAAGCTTTGCTCTCCCTAATTACGCTAAAGAAATTATTAATTCATCAAAAAATAGCTAAATGGAAACATCCATTTAGCTATTTTAATTTTTTAAAAAGTATATTCTCCTAAAGAAACTCCTCCAAAATCAAATACCTTCACACAATCTTTTGTAAAAATAAAAATTTTATCATCTAAAATATTCATATGTTCCGTATCTTTATACTGAAATTTTTCAAACTCTTTTTGATTGTTAACTATAAATTTTAAATCTATTCCACTTTCATCATCAATATCAAATACATAAACTCCATTAAATATTTTTTCATAATTAGAAATTATATTTCCATAAATATTAAACCCAACTTCCATTGCACTATTTACATCCATATCACTATTGTAATTTGTAATATCTAGGGGAATTGCTAAAACATTTTTATCTTCTAGATACAAAAAACTATTACCATTTAAAAGCAATGGAGAGTATACTTGTTTCCCTCTTATTAAATATTCATCAAAAATAATTGGACTAGCCTTATCTTTTATATCTAAAACCGTAATTTTAATTCCAACATTTTTTAAAAGCTCATATACCATATGAGTATTTAAATTTTTATAAGTATCAATTCTATTTTCATTTCCTATTAAGAGAATCTTTTCTTCGTTTAATTTTAAAATGTGATCAATAGAAGAGGAATTTTTAATTTTTCCAATTTCCCTAGGTTCATTTATATTTAAATCATAAATATATAAATGAGAATTTTTCATAAACGTAGATATATAACAAATATCTCCATCAAAATAAACAGTATTTATATTACTTCCTTCAGAATTTATATCAATGGATTTTTCTATTTTTAATCCATTATTAAATATGTACATTTTATTTTGGTTATCTTCTAAAGATAATATTCTTAAAAAATTCCCCTCTTCATTTATAAAGCTATCATTTAAAACAAATCCATTAAAAGATATTTTATCTACATAAGTTAAAATATCTCTATCAATATGTAACTTATGTAATATAGTAGATTTTTTATCTAACACATCATCTCTACACAAAATGTATAAATTTTCAGGAGATAAATACATAAAATCAACTTCATTTCCACTAAACTCATGAGTCCTTAAAGAAATTTTCTCCTTATTTAAATCAACAGAAACTATATTTATTTTTTCATTTGTACCTTTAGATAATAAATACAAAACCCCATCCTTTTCTTTTAATAAATAGTCATTTCCATCAACTGTTACCTCACTTAATTTTATAGGATTTTTCTTATCGTAAATATCGTAAACTATCACGTTTAAATAGGAATTATTATTTTCATTTTTAATACCACTTATAAAAAGTTTATCTTTAAAAATATGTATTTTCCCATTTAACAACTCTTCTTTAATTAAGTTTTCTCTTCTCATATTTTTAAACTTATTTATTTTAATAATCTCTACCCCATTTGATGAAAGCTTATATATATAATCCTTATCCATGGTGTAAAAATTATTTTGTAAAATTGATTTTGAATAAGAATAACTTTCATAATTAAATGTGCTTAGTATTAAAATAGAAATTATAAATATGTATACAAGAAACTTATAAAACCTCATATACTTCACTTCCCTTAATTAACCCACATAAAATTAATCTATTAAAACCTCAACCTCTGATTGTTCTTCATTTATTGTAATTTTAAGAACATTTTCCTCTAATTGATTTTCATTATTTCTATATCTTATAACAAGTTCATAATCCCCAAAAGGTAAATCCTCTAAAAATAAATTTCCTTCACTATTTAAATTAAATATCTTATCTTCATTTAATAAAGAATCATCCATTCCATTTACTTTAATCATTGCATCTCTTATAATTTTGTTATCAACATCTAAACTTTTTAACATAAGTTTTCCAACATTCTCCTTTTGAAGTTTCAAAAATACTTCCTCAGAAACATTTCCACTTAAATCAATAACTCTAACTTTTACATTATCTACTTGTTCTAACTCTCCCTCATCGTTATAAACAAAAAAGTGTCCAGACTCATCCACATAAGATTTATACTTATTACCATCAAACTCAACTACAACCTCACAAAAAGATTCTCCAACACCAGTTATAAGATTATTTTCATAATCAACAACATTTATTTGTGGTTTTTCAGGAGGAATTATATCCTTTATTTGAGATTCAATTACATTTGAATGATTATTAAAATAATCATAGGAAACTAACTTTATGCTACTTGCATCTCTTAAAGAATCTCCAACTTCTATTTCAAAAATTCCATTTCCTCCTATAGCTCCTATAAATTCCTCATCTCCTATGAGTAATTTTATAGAAGAATTCGGCTCTCCATATCCCTTAACTAAATTATCACCGTTATTAATAACTCCATTAACTTGAGGATCAATAGGTGGTAAAATATCATGTACAACAAATGATGCGTGAGTAAGCTCATTACTTAAATAATCATAAACTTTTACATTTACCTGATCAACATCAACTAAAACTCCTTCTTCAAGAAGCAAAGTAAAATTACCATCCTCATCTGTATTTATTGTGTACTCAATATCATTAATTAAAAATTTAACTAGTGAATTTTTAAAACTTCTTCCTTTAATTACACTCTTATCATTGGTAATTTTATCTATTAAAACATCTCCATAAATTTCACTATTAATATTTTTAAACCCCTCTTCCTCCTTTACTACAAACTTATCCATATAATAAACTTGTTTAGTATCATTAAAAACTTCAACTGCATAAACCCTAGATGTAAATACTAAACTTACAATTAAACTAAATACGCTAAATAAACCTAAGTTAAATTTACGTATTTTAAAAATATTCATAAGTTTACCTCCAAATTGTGAAAAAATTTATCAAATCTTCACTTCATTTTATCTTGATGTTATTTTGCTCAAATTTTAGTAATTTATAAGTATTTATCACAAAATTTATAAAAAATCCCATTAAAAAATTAAAAAAGAGGGATATTTCCCTCCTATATCTCAACTAATTCAAATATCTTAGAATACATTTCCTTCAAACCTACAACCCAATTAAATATTTCTTCAAACTTTTCTTCTGATATATTAAAATTCTCAACCACCTTTGAAATTATACACTTTTCATTCTCCGTATAATGATTATCTACAAGAGCAACTGATATAAGCTCTAACAAAATACAATTTTTAATTCTATCATCACTTAAACTAAGCTCATTTATAATTTCATTAGGAGTTTCATCAATTTTTTCTAAGATTTGATCAGAGCTTTCAACCTTAAAACTCCCAAGAAGAGTTTTTTCTTCCCCAGTTATAACTCCATCACATTCAACTAAATAACATGATAAAGTATAAAATAGCTCTCTTTCTCTTTCTGTAAATAATGACAAAAACATTTAAGTTTAACCCCCAATAAATATTGTATATGTTAATTATTTACAACTTTTAAAATTTTAAACCACTTTTAAGAAATTAAACAAAAAAGAATTTAGGAAAAATTCCTAAATTCCAATTTCATCTGATATTTCTTTATCTATAATAATAGTTACATCTCTATGAGCTTTTAAAAATGTACATGGGCAATTTGTTGTTATAAAGTCATTCTTTAATAATTCTTTTATTGCATCTTTCTTCTCTTTACCAAAAGCAATTAACACAATCTTTTTAGATTTTAAAATATCTCCAATCCCAAGACTTAATGCCTTTTTAGGAACCTCATCTATACTATTAAAAAATCTAGAATTAGCTTTTATTGTCTCTTCATTAAGATCAACTACATTTGCTTTTGAATTTAATTTTTCAGATGGCTCATTAAAAGCAATATGTCCATTTACTCCAACTCCAAGAAGCTGAATATCTGCTCCCCCATGACTATTTATCATTTCATCAATTTTTTTAAGCTCTTTTTGTATGTCTCCAGTTGTAACAGGAACATAAGTGTTTTCCTTTTTAATATTTATATGATTAAAGAATCTCTCATTCATATATGTTCCATAACTTTGAGGATGATCTTCAGAAATTCCTATATACTCATCTAAATTTATAGTTTCACAATTTGAAAAATCTAAATTTCCATTTTTATAATCTTCAACTAAATAGCTATAAACTTTCTCAGCAGTTCCCCCAGTTGCAAGACCTAAAAAAGCATTTTTATTTTCCTTAACAACATTTCCTATTAACTCACTTGCTCTCTTACATACCTCATCAGCATTTTTCATTACTATAACGTTCATAATTAAACTCCTCCAAAAAAATTCTTTGAGTCAATATCATTTTAACATAATTTGTCTACGGATACCAAACTTCTATATTTTAAAAATATGTTTAACTCCAGAGGTTTCAACTCCAGCTAAATCTTTAATAGTTACAACAAATCCCTTTATATCTTTAGAAATACCTGTTAAAATTATACTTTGAAATTCTTCTCCAAAATCTCTTCCATAAACTCCTAAAATATTTTTCCCATCTAAATTTTCCATATCTTCTTCATCTTTAAATCCATATACAACATAAAACTTACTATCATTTTCAATCTTATCTTTAAAGAATAAATAATATTTATTGTCATCTCCCAAAACTCTTAAATCATAAATTTCTGTTGTTTGAGTTAAATCAAGCCAAGGCTTTCCTGGAACAAGAGCCTTATATTTTAAAATATCATCCTCTAAAGAGGTTATATACTTTTTATAAACGTGACTTCTCTTATTTGTACTTTCTAACGACTTATTTAAATCTTTAATGCTAAAAAATACACTTCCAAGTACATTGTAATACTCTGAGTTAAATTTAATTTGATTTGTTATTTCATAAGGATTATTCCAGCTTTTATCCCCATTAACTTCTCTTATTCCATAATTTCCATGACCTATGTAAAGTTGACATCTTTTATCTTTTAAAGCATTACTCCAAAAGTTTACAAGCTCCTCATATGGTGCCTCTTTTTTCCCAAAAGTCCAATAAATTTGAGGAACAACATAATCTATTAAATCATTGTTAATCCAATAAAGAGTATCTGCATAAATATCTCTATAACTTGATAAAGATCCATATGGAGTATTTGATCCCACTGATAAATTTCCTGTTTTAACTCCATTTTTCTCCTCTTCTCCTTTATGAGCATATATTCCAAAAGGAGAAATTCCCCATTGAACACTTTTCCTATTTATAAAATTGTAATGAGATATAATTGATGAAAGTTCTCTTATTAAAATATTTACATTGTCACGTCGCCAATCTTTTATATCTTGTATTCCTCTAGAATTTATATTAAATGTTTCAAGATCTTCATTGTTATCCCCAAACTTATAATTAACTCCCTTTATATTTTGAGATCCGTATGGATAAAAATAATCATCAAAATGTATTCCATCAACATCATACTTACTTAAAAATTCATGTATGGTATTTTTAATAAAATCTATTACCTCTCCTCTTCCTGGATCTAAAAATAATTTACCTCCAAAAGCATAAACTAAATGGGGATTTTGTTTTGCAAAATTATCATCACACAACATATTAATCATTTGTTCTTTTGTTTTATCTACCTGAGGGTCTTTCGTAACTCTATATGGATTAAACCATGCGTGAAACTCAATTCCCCTCCTTCTTGTTTCTTCTATTGCATATTTTAAAAAATCTTTTCCCTCTTTTATATACTCTGGAGCTTTCCCCTGCTCACCTGTTAAATATTTAGACCACGGTCTAAACCCTGACTCATAAAACGCATCAAGCTCTGGGCTTACTTGAAAAAATATTGCATTTAAATTTAATTCCTCTACTCTATCTAAAATTTCATTAAATTCACGTACAAGATGATCATAACTACATCCCTTCTCTTTTGGAAAATTAATATTTGATATTGTAGCAATCCAAGTTCCTCTAAACATTTCTTTATTAGAGTCAAACAATCTTTTTAACTTTATTTTCTTTCCATCAACCATAATTGGTGAAGTCTTATCATAAAGCACATCTCCATTTTCACTTAACTTATCAAACTTATATAAAAAATCATCATACAAATTGTTACAATCTTCTAAAGAATCATTACCTCTAACCTTTAAAGGACTAAATGTAAAAAATAACAAGCATGTTAATAAAAAAATCTTTATAACCTTACCCATATTATCTCCAATCCGTATAAAAATTTGTAACCATAGTTTTTTCTAAATTGGATATAATTATTCTATAATAAATATTTTTAATATTATTAATTTTTAGAAATAAATGGATGTGATTTAAAATTATGGAACTTTATAAACTTTTTAAAGAACAAAAAGAATTTTTCTATGCAGATACAACAATTCCTATAAATTTTAGAATGATTCACTTATCAAATTTTAAAAGATCCCTATTAAAACATGAAGTGGAATTTTATGAAGCTATTTATAAGGATCTTGGTAAATCAAAAGAAGACTTTTTTGTATCTGAATTTAGCTCATGTATAAAAGAGATAGATTATTTTTTAAAACATCTTCCTTCTCTTTCTAAACCTAAAAAAGTTAAAACATCAATTGTAAACTTTAAAAGCAAAGGTTATATATATAATAAGCCTTATGGAGTTTGTCTTATTGTTGGTACGTGGAATTATCCAGTAAGACTTTCAATTCTTCCTTTAATTGGAGCTATTGCTAGTGGAAATACTTGTATTTTAAAACTTCATCCCCTTAACAAAAATATAAATGAGCTCCTAAATAAAATAATTTCTCAAGTATTTGAAAAATATTATGTTAAATGTTTAGATGGAGAAATGGATGTTTTAGATAATCTTTTAACTTTTGACTTTGATTATATTTTTGCAACAGGCAGTCCAAATATGGGAAAATACATTTACTCTAAAGCTTCTGAAAAATTAATTCCAATAACTTTAGAGCTTGGAGGAAAAAATCCATGTATTGTTCATTCAGATGCAAACTTAGAAATTGCTTCAAAAAGAATTTGTCATGGAAAATTTTTAAATGCTGGTCAAACTTGCCTTGCTCCGGATTATATTTTAGTTCATAAAAACAAAAAAGAAGAGCTTATAAACTCTTTAACAAAGACCATAAAGAAATTTTATCCAGATTCTCTTTTTTCAAATCACTATGCTAAAATTTCAAGTAAACATCATTTTGATAGACTAACAAAATTTATAACAGATCTTAAAGATAGAATAATTATTGGAGGAGACTTTGATGAAAATTCTCTTAGAATTTCTCCAACTTTAATTGATTGTGATGGAATTTCTTCACCTTTACTTGAAGAAGAAATATTTGGTCCAATACTTCCTATAACTTCTTACGAAGTAATAGATGATGTTATTTATTCTTTAAAATATAAATACCCATCTCTCTCTTTATATTTGTTTTCAGAAAATAAAGCTATCATAAATAAAGTTTTAAATATACCTTTTGGAGGAGGATGTATAAATGATACTCTTCTTCACGTATCTGAACATAATCTTCCTTTTGGAGGATTTAAAAATAGTGGAATTGGAAATTATCATGGAAAATATTCTTTTGATACCTTTACTCACACAAAAAGCGTATTAATAAAATCCACAAAATTAGATATAGAATCAAGGTATCCTAATAACAAAAATTACACTTTAAGAAAACTTAAAAATTTATTTGGTGTAAAATCATAATTTAAAAAGGAACTACAAATTTTTGTAGTTCCTTTTTAAATTCTATAACTATTAAAAATCTCATTAATAATTTTATACTCACTTATTTCTTGTATACCTTTTAATACTTCATAAATAAATCCTTCTAGAGATATAATATTTAGTTTAATTTTTCCAATTATTCCCTCTTTTGAATTTAAAAAATCCATTACTCTATTTAAAAGATTTACATAATCTCTTTCATCCTTCGGAATAAATCTTAAAACATATTCAAGTATAAATATTTCAATAAAATAAGAGAGATCAATTTTCCCTTTATAAATAAGCTCCCTTAAAACTTTAAACTCTTCACTCTCTTCTTCTATATTAAATCCTAAGAAAATTTCATAACCATTCCTAATTAAAGAATTTATATGGTTATTTTCTAAACTTTCAAATTCTTCATTTAAATAATTCTCTTTAAAAATTTTTCCAACCTTATCAATAATAAAGGTTTTATTATTTAACAAATACTTCTTCTCATATTCTAAGGCTTTATTTAATTCATTTATATCTTCATAAATATTATTTGAAAAAAAGTCTTCTCCTAAATATGTAAATCTTACACTTTTTCTCCTATTTTTATCAAACTCAAAATAAGCTAAATACTCTGTATTATTAATAAGTACATTTTGAAGAAAATCAATTTTAACCTTCTCAGAAGAAATTGAAAAACTTTGTTCTATAAACAAATGTTTAACATTATCTACTAATAGAAATATATTAACCTTAATATTTTCACCTTTAGATGGAGATAATTTAAAATTCGATAATAAAACCTCCATACCATTTTTATTTAAATTTTTAATAAATAAGGTTTTAGGTTCTATTATATTCTCTATAAAAAATGAACATATCTTATAATTTTTCCCTTTAGAAACTTTAATATAATTCATTCCCTTTGAATTTATTTGAATGTTATCAAAAGAGATTTTATATTTAGGATTAAATTTACTTACATGAATTTTTTGAAGATTTTTAAGATTTTCATTTAATACACTAACTGAAAAATCCTCTCTAAATTCATCAAAAATATTTTTATCAATGATAGTTAAATAATTTAAAGAATCTAATATAAATTTCTCACTTCTATAAATTTTTATAAAAGCATCTAAATCCTCATAATTAAGATTAATAGTTTCAAGGTATACTTTGTTAAACTCATCATAAAGTAAAAGATAAACTAAAATAGATTCCTTTCCTAAATCCTTCATTTTAATTTTTGATGTATTATTTAAAATATTAAGAGTACTTTCTTCTCCCTTTTTCAAAAAATATTTCCCTTTACTATTTTTCCCATTATCCTTAAACTCTATATAAAGATTCTCATTTAAAAATTTTGTATCGTAATTTATTTGATTAAATTTAACACCAATTGATGGAGAAAAAATAAAACTCCCTTTAAACTCATAATCAAGCTCAATTGTATAAACTTCACTAAATTTATTTAAAATGGTTATATTTTCAAAAATAATTAAGGATGAATCATCCTTATTTATTATTTCCCCTTGCTCCACAAAATTTTTATTTGTAAAACTTATTCCTAATTGTCCAAATTTATCTGAAATTCCAAGAAAAGGAGATTTATTTAAACTCATATTAGAATTCATTGGAAAAACTTTTATGGTGTACTTACTTAAAACTCTTTCTATGGAAGGTACCTTAAAATATTCTCTCTCTTTAATAATAGAATTTGATCCTATAAAATCATAATCAAATTTTATTATGTTAACGCTACTTCCTTTGCATATACTAAGCTCAAAATAATTCTTATCTTTTTTAATTATACATTCAAACACAACCGTATCTTCTTTATGTCCCTCAGAACATTTAAAATAAAGAAACTTATTTCTAATATTTGAAATGAAATAATCATAATCATCAGCATTTATTAGAGAATTAATTTTTAAATAAAGTTTTAAGGATAAGGCTTCCTCAGAAGAAGATATAACTTCATACTCTATATTTTCTATAACCTTATAAGCATTCATCTCTATATTTCCATATTCAAAAGAAAATGAAGAAACAAACTCCTTATCTTTTAAACTTATTTTTAAAGTATACACCTCATTAGGAATCAATTTATTTGAATTATTATCATCAAAAATATCCAAAATTATAAAATCTATAGTATTTAATTTGCTATAGATTTTACATGCAATATTTTTAATTTGATTATTATTTGAATCAAACAAAGTAATATTTGAAAGATTTATATCAGATAGATCATTATCTCCAAACTTCTTATTAAAATTAATATTTAAATTTTTATTATCCTTAGATAAATTTAATTTAAAGTTATCGCATTTAACTTCTCTCTTATAATTAAAAAACTCAAAAGTGTTTATAATACATGTTTGAGAATTATTAGATGAATTTGAAATTATACTCCTTATTTCATATGTACCTTCTAATGAAAAATATGGAAACTCTACACGAAAATTTGAAATCTTATCTTCATAACAAATAAGTTCTGAGTCTTTATATATTTCAACTTTATTTATTTTATCAAATCCACATCTCTTTATATCATTCTCATTATAAAAAAGACATACCTTATCGTGTACAAGCTCTCCCCATACCCCAATCGATAATATGTTCTCATTTTTATTATTACGTACTCTTATCCTATCATTATCTACATTATCCTTACATAATTTCAAATCATACTTCTTCATAAAAACTCTCCATTTAATTTCCATTTTCCAAATACATTCGTTAATAAATTTTACCATATTTTAAATATTTTTTCTATTACTTAATAAATATAAAATTCTCTTTAAAAAATTTAAAAAGCTATCTAAAATAGATAACTTTTATTTTTCAAACATTTCAAATTGTAATTGAGTATTCTCTCTTGAAATATCCTCAAGAATATCTTCATTAAAGTTAACTTTAAACCCTCTATAATCTATTGGAAGTTTTTTAACTAAAACCTTATTTTTATCATATGTAAATTCATAAATATTTATGTTATCTGCATTTAAAACATCATTTAAAATATATCCAAATCCTTCAATCTTATTTCTGTTTAAATTATTTAATAGTAAGAAATTACAAATCTGATCTAAAATCACATTGCTATTAGTAGACATAAAAATACTTGCTCCCGTATTTATTAATCTCATTAATGCACTAACTACACTTCTTTGAAGTTTTAAATCCATATATGTTTCAATTTCTTCTATAAAAAATGTTGAAAATCTCTCCTTAGATTTCAAAAAAAGAATAAAAGGAGCAATTTCTCTCATAGAATCAGAAGCCATGGAAATTGGAATCTCAATATTATTTAAATGACATTTATAAGAGTCTTTTGTGAAGCTTCCTTTTAAAATATCCTCTTCTAAAAATTTATGTATACTTCCATATATTCCATCATTTGTAAAATCTAAATTCTCAATATTAGTTATAAAATCTTTCATACTTAAGTTTTGATATTTTAAATTTTGAAATAAGTTTGCGTAACATAAAAATGTACTTCTACCTGAAGGCATAAAAACTTGTTTATATTCATTTGTATCAGAAAAACCATTATCAATTATTTTTTCACAAAGAAGCTCTAACACATAATCTTCATCATTAAAAAATTCCTCAGGAATTTTTACATAATCTCCCTCAATAAGAACTTCATCACACATATCATCCACAACAACATAAACTTTTGGAAAAAGTCTATAATTATTTAAAAAGATTTTTGTATTTTCAAATCTCTTATAATTATTTTCTCTGCTTACATTGAAAACTTCTTTAAAAAAATACTCTCTATTTTTAAGTAATGAAACATTAAAGAAATCACAAAAAATCTTTCCTACATTATGATCAATGCAAACTTCTTTATTCTCTTTAAGTTCTCTTATAAAATCCTTACAACGTCTATACTCATCAGAATCTCTATCACCATTTTGTATAATTTGTCTTAATAATCTTAAAACACCATAAATTATATTTAAAATAACACTTTTACCGCTATTATTATCTCCAGTAAACACTGTAAATGGTGATATTTCAATTTGTACATTATCTAAATTGTCTACATTTTGTACATTAATAACGTATCTTTGCTTCATAGTAAAACCCTTCCATAAATTTTTAATAAATACTTAGGGTTATTGTATCATATAACTTTTACTAATTAAATTTAAATTTTGATTAAATGATTAATATGGAGGGTTAATAGAATTTCCAATTATTAAAAGCAAAATAATATGAAGAGGATATGCTACATAAAAGAAATAATTGAAAAACTTACTCCTATATCCTGCTTTTCCATTATATAAATTTATTGGAATAATTGAAAAAACCATCATCCATTGATAATTTCCATAAAACATCTCTTCTATTAAATATTTACTTCCAAACACAAAAGAGATTTCAAAAAAAGAGAATAAAATATAACAAATACTCATCAAAAACCTCTTTTCTCTTAGGAAATAAAATATTAAAATCATGCCAACTCCAAGATAACTTGCTTCAGTAAATAAAGAAAGTATAGCTACAATAATTGTCCCCAAAACCCCTAAAAATTTTTTAAATCCACTTTCACTTTCTTTAGTAAATTCCATAAGCTCCATCATTAAAGCCCCCATTGCCATGGATGCAAAAATATTCATAGGTTGTCTAAACATCACATTTAAAATTAAAAATACAATTCCAGCAGAAGTAAAAAGTCTAATTATAAATCTCTTCCTATTTCTTGTATGAAAGAAGCTTTCAACAAGAAGGAAAAAATAAATTGGTGCAACAATTCTTCCTATATATGTAAACCAAATTGGAGTTCCCCAAATGTAATAAAATATGTGATCGAGAACCATAAGAAAAAATGCTACCAATTTTAAAGTAAATGCGCTCATATTCCCCTCCCATATGTTTAACTTGTTTATATAATTTTAACATTTTATATTAATACCATGCAAAAAAATAAATAAGGCTTATAAAATTTTTATAAGCCTTACATCATCCATCCACCATCTATATTTATAATTTCCCCAGAAACATTAAAATAATCACTAGATAAAAACATTATAGCATTTGTTATGTCCTTAACTTCTCCAATTCTTCCTAAGGGAATCTCTTTTTTAATTTCCTCTAACTCTTCTTGTGATAAATGAGAATTTATTTTAGTGTTTATAATTCCAGGAGAAACTCCTATTACTTTTATGTTTTTACATTCCATTTCTTTAGCTAAAGATTTTGTAAATAAATTTATTCCTCCTTTAGTACTTGAGTAAACAACTTCACATGAAGCTCCAACTCTTCCCCAAATAGATGAAATATTTATAATACAAGAATTTTCCTCCATAAAATCTTTTAAAATATATTTTGTAAAAATTATTGTATTTGAAAAATTAATATTTATCATAGATAATATTTTCTCATCTTCTTGAAAAATTAATGGATTTATATCATCTATTCCTGAATTATTTATTAAAATATCTATGTTATTTAAATTTTTCTCCTTTAAATTTTCTAAAAAATTTTCAATATCACAAATACTTTCTAAGTTTAATTTTAAAACTTCCCCTTTAAAATTCTCTTTTAAAATATATTCTTTAAGAAGCTCTCCTTCTTTTTCACTATCGTTGTAAGTTGAAATTACAAATCCCCCTAAAGATAAATACATTTTAGAAATTGAAAGTCCAATTCCTGTGCATCCTCCTGTAACTAATATGGTTTTTCCATGAAAATCAAATTTCATTATAATTTCATCTTAAGAACACCTTCATAAACCTCATACACTTCCCCTATCATGAAAACTGTTCCATCCTCTTTAATTTCAATTTGAATATCTCCCCCATCACATTTTACAATAACATTAGAGTCAACAAGTCCATGTTTATAACAAACACTTGCAGCAGAGCAGCTACTAGATCCTGATGCTAAGGTATAACCTGCTCCTCTTTCATATATTTTAATCTTTATTGTGTTTCTATCTAAAACCTCTACAAACTGAACATTTGTTCTATTTATAAACATCTCGTGATTTTCAATATAAGGTCCATATTTATGAATACTTTTCTCATCTAATTTTTGAAATATAGAAACAGTGTGGGGATTTCCAATTGTAAGAGAAGTAATTAAAAATTCTTTATCTAAAACTTTTATGGTTTCATTTATAACTTCACGCTCATTTCCTTTAACACCAATATCTTTTGAGTTAAAAGATACTTTTCCCATTGAAACTTTTATGAGAGTATTTTCTTCATTTAAATAAGTTACGAAAACTTCTCCCCCTTTAGTTAAAAGTTTTACATTATCCTCTTTTACGTATCTATTATCTCTTAAATATTTTGAAAAAATTCTTATTCCATTTCCGCTTTTTTCAGCTTCACTTCCATCAGGATTTAAAATTTTAAAACTTATATTGTTATTTGAATCAAAGAAAGGTCCAAATAAAATTCCATCAGATCCACATCCAAAATTTCTATGACATATTTTCCTTATATTTTTCTCATTCATTTCATAATCACAAAATTTAGGATCAACAACTAAATAATCATTTCCTAGTGCTTCGTACTTAAAAATTTTTCTCATAATAAACCCTCCTATTAAAAATTATAACAAAAAAAATTACCATTAAACAAAATAATGGTAATTTTAAAATTTAGTTTATCATAGGTTGTAATTCTTCATTATTATCTATAAATTCCACATCTGATATAAACCATTCTTCATCTTCAAGAGTCATATTAAATATATATCTATTAGTTTTTTCTCCATCTTTTGTGTGAAAATATGTTATAGTTCCACTTTCTAAATTATCATTTAATACAAAATCTCCCTCAACCATATTACTTGGAAATAATTTTGAATTATTAAACTCAGCCTTTTCTCTTATATCTGGATGTAAAAATTTCCTACTCTCTGAAATTTTGTTAGTATTAACAGAGTTAATAAAATCAGAAACAAACTTTATATTCTTATCTGAAACTTCTTTCTCTAAAGTAAGTTTATTAACTTCATTTTTAAATTGATTTAATTCAACATTAAGACGAGTGAAATCACTATTTTTCTCATAATTTTCAATACGAATTTCTTGTAATTGTTCTTCTAAAAGAGAATATTGCTTTTGTATATTTAAATAATCATCAAAATAAACTAGAAAAACAGAAACCGATATTACTATTGTAAATACTAAAGATAAAATTAAAAATATTACTACTCCCATTAACTTATTAGTTTCCTGATCCCTCTTATTATTAAACAAATATGTAGACAAAATAAATCACTCCCTAATATATATATTTTTTACGTATAGAACTATCTCCAAGTATTGGAGATATATTAATATTCACATAATCCCCAACACACAAATTACTTGCATCTATAAGAGTTAAGTTCATATTAATCTTTCCAATAATATCTATGTTATTTCCATCTTTAGATATTTCAGAAGATTTAACAAAATACCTATATATGAATTTTAAAACATCATATATAAAATTCTTTCTATATTCTCTATAAAATCCAAAATGATGAATACTTCCTATTTCGATTATTCCAATAATCACATCTTTTCTAAGTTTAAATTTATTTCCATATCCAATAAAATCACCTTTTCTCTTTTCATATTTTTCAATAACTTTTGCCAAATAAGAAAAGGATTTAGTAATTCCGAGACTATATCCATCATATCCATAAATTAAATTCCCAATTCTCACTCCATGAGAAAAGCTACAAGACTCTCTTATTTTTTCATTTTTAAATCCACCTGAATTTAGAATATGTATAAAATATTTATCCTCATAAATTTTAACCTTCTCATGAAACTCATTAATTTGATTAATGGTTTCCTTCTCATCATTAAAATTATGAAGATGGGTATAAATGCCCTTTATATTTATATTTTCATAATATGCTTCTATATGACTTATAAATTCATGTAACTCATTAAGAGATATTCCTTTTCTATTCATACCAGTACAAACGTAAATATGAGCATTTATATTCTTATCTTTTGGAATTTTATCTAGAATTTCTTTATTATCTATTGTGATTGTAAAATTTTCTATAGCTTCATTATTAAAATAATCCTCTGTTATAATTGGAGTTAATATTAAAATTTCATTTTCCACTCCCATATTATAAAGCTCCATAGCTTCTTCTATGTTAGATACTCCAAAAACATCAACCTTATCTTTTAAAAAATCACTCACTCCATGAAGTCCAAGACCATAAGCATCTCCCTTTACAACTGCTATAATTTTTTTATTCCCCAAAATATTCCTAATTATACTAATATTTTTCTCAATTGTATTTAAATTAACTTTTAAATATAAATTTTCCACTTAAAATCTTAACTCCTAATATCAAAAATTTTTTAAATCATATCAGTTTTTCCATGTTTATATACAAAACATTATTTAATCTCCCAATTAATTTCCTTTATTGAATTTTCCTTCAAATACTCATTTGTTTTTGAAAAAGGTTTAGATAAAAAAAACCCCTTATGAGCTGAAAGTCCACTTGGGTGAGGAGATTTTATAATCAAATGTTTATTTTTGTCTATATACTTTTCCTTTTGAATTGAATAATTTCCCCATAAAATAAATACGACCTTTTCCCTTTCTTTTGAAAGCTTTTCTATAATTTTATCTGTAAACTTTCTCCATCCTAAATTTTTATGAGAGTTTGGATGTGCTTTTCTTACTGTTAAAGTTGAATTTAAAAGAAGTACCCCTTCTTTCCCCCATAAAGTTAAATCTCCATGATTTGGAATTTCTATGTTTAAATCACTTTTTAATTCTTTAAAAATATTTTTAAGAGAACTTGGAATACTCACTTTAGGAGAAACAGAAAAGGAAAGTCCATTTGCTTGATTTTCTCCATGATAAGGATCTTGTCCAAGTATAACTACTTTAATTTCATCAAAGTCTTTATATTTAAATGCGTTAAATACACACTTTTTTTCTGGAAATACTTTAAAATTATTATACTCATCATTTAAAATACTAAATATCTCTCTAAAATAATCTTCTTCAAATTCTTCTATTATAATTTCACGAAATTTATCTTTAACACTTAAAACATCATATTCCTTAAGTAAATCCACAAAATATACCCCTAAATTTAAATTTTCATCATATTTCTAGTATAAAAACTTAATTTATTAATTACAAGGAGAGAATTATATGAATTTTATAAAAATTACTTCATCTAGCCCTAAAACAAATGTTTGTGACATTTCTTTTAATGTTTCAAATATTAAAAAATGTATTGAGGAAGCTCTTTTAAACAAATCAAAAATTATAGTTTTCCCAGAACTTTCAATAACTTCTTACACTTGTTTTGATTTATTTTTAAAACAAACAACTCTTGAGAAAAATTATGAGGGAATTAAAGAAGTTTTAAACTTCTCAAAGGATAAAGATATTTTAATAATTCTTGGGGGAATGTTTAAGTATAATAACTCTCTTTTTAACTCAGCCTTTATAATACATAATGGAAAAATTCTTGGAATTACTCCAAAGACTTATCTTCCAAATTACCAAGAATTTTATGAAAAAAGATATTTTACAGAAGGATTTATTAAAATAAAAGAGGTTAATTTCTTAGGAGAAACTACCTTCTTTGGAACGGACATTATTTTTTCATACAAAGATATAAAAATAGGAGTTGAAATTTGTGAAGATTTATGGGCTCCAATTCCTAAAAGCTCTTATTTATCAATAAACGGAGCAAATATAATTTGTAATCTTTCCTCTTCAAATGAAACAAATTTTAAACATGAATATAGGAAAAATTTAATAAAGGTTCATAGCGATAAACTAAACTGTGCTTATATTTACGCTAACTCAAATTGTACTGAGTCTACTACAGATTTAATTTTCTCCTCTTACACTTGCATTTATGAAAATGGAAATTTAATTAAAGAAAGTTCTAGATTTAATGATGAAAATATTGTTATACACGGATTAATTGATATAGACTCATTAAATACTCAAAGAGTAAATAACATAACTTTCAGAGATTCATTTAAATATTACGAAAGAGATATAAAAATAATTGATATTCCATTTAAAAATATGGAATTTGGAGAATTTGATCGTGAAATTAACAAAACTCCATTTATTACAAATGATTCTTCTAAGAACAAAGAAATCTTTGAAGAAATATTTTTAATGCAATCACTTTCTCTTAAGAAAAGATTAAACCACATTGGACTTAATAAAGTTATTCTAGGAATGAGTGGAGGACTTGATTCAACTCTAGCTCTTATTTCTGTATGCAACACATTTAAAATGATGAATCTTCCAATGGAAAATATATTATCTATTACAATGCCAGGACCTGGAACATCCTCAAGAACAAAAAATAACGCAAAACTTTTATCAGAACTTTTAGGAGTAACTCTTAAAGAAATTGATATAACAAAAAGCGTAAAACAACACTTTTTAGATATAGAACAGGATGAAAATATTTTTGACGTAACTTATGAAAATTCTCAAGCTCGTGAGAGAACACAAATTCTTATGGATTTATCAAATAAACATAAAGCCTTACTTATTGGAACTGGAGATTTATCTGAAATTGCTTTAGGATTTTCAACTTTTAATGGAGATCACATGAGTATGTACAACATAAATTCTTCCATACCAAAAACATTAATAAAACATCTTTTAAAACATTATTATGAAAACCACTCATCAAATCATAAAATTAAAAAAATTCTAAAAGACATAATAAACACTCCAATTTCTCCAGAACTTCTTCCAACAGATAGTTCTGATAACATTACTCAAAAAACAGAAACAATAATAGGTCCATATGAACTTCACGACTTTTTCATATATCACTTTATGAAAAATAATTTCTCCTTTGAAAAAATTGAATTCTTAGCCCTTCACGCTTTTAAAGATGTATATGATAAAGACATGATTAAAAACTCTTTAAAAATATTTATAAAGAGATTTTTCCAAAATCAATTTAAAAGATCCTCTATGCCAGATGGTCCAAAAATAACTCAAATTTCCTTATCTCCAAGAGGAGATTTAAAAATGAGCTCTGATTCTTCTTATAATTCCTTTATTTAAAAAAGTCATGGTAAAATCCATGACTTTTATTATTATTTCAAAAAATTTTTATCACTAATTATAAATTTTGAATATTATAACTTATAAATAAACTAAAAAATCATGTAAGATTAATGATTTTAAGGAGGACTTTTCACTATGAAAAATAATAATCTTCAAAACGTACTTGGAAATTCTATAGATATAAAATTAACAAACAATATAATAAAAAACTACTCTGAAATTAAAGCTGATATACCTGTTACTCAGTACAACTCAATTCGTATTTGGGGACAAGTAAAAGATCATAAAGGACATCCAATCCCATACGCACTATTAAAATTAATCAAATTTTCAAATGGAAAAACTTCTACTTCTTATTGTGGAATTGCTCACACAACAGCAGACTGTCAAGGATTTTATCAATTTGATTTATGTGCTGAAGAAGGTTCTGAATACAAAATCCTTGTATCAAAACCAAATATAGATGCAGAATTCACTATAGAAAATGAAGGAAATTGCCCTCCATCAAAATCAAATTGCGATGTATATCTAGAAAAACCTTCCACTTTCACTGTAAACTCTACTGATAAAAACTAAATACTAAAAAATAGAAGAGACTTTATCTTAAAGTCTCTTCTTTAATTTCAAAATACACAATTATAAGTTTGAAATTTTATCCACTTTAAATAAATTTACTAACTATTTGTTTGAGACCAACCTCCATCAAAATCAATAAAACTGCTTTTTCCATCTATATCTAAAAGAGCACTTTTTACATGTCCATCTCCTGAATCTACAACCATTTCAACTGTTCCTCCACCTGAACTATATTTATACTGTAACCTTCCATCACCTAAATCATTAATAAAATCTGGATCATATGTTAATAACTCTTTATAAATTTTAGGATTTGAAAAACCTTCTTCTTTTTGTATATCATTTTTTATCTTTTCAAATAATTGTTGTACTTTCGCTTTATCACCACCTGATGATGCACCCCCTGATGCTGAAGATGTAGAACTACTTGCACCTCTTACATCACTACTAGATAATCCTGAAGCTCCTCTCGTATCTACAAAAGCACCTTTTACATTTCCATCGCTACCTACAAGTATTTCGACTATTATTCCATTTGAACTGTATTTATGACGTACACCATCATTTGAATATTTAGTTGAATTTGGAACTTCTTCCAATAACGCCGCATAAGTACCATAATTTGGACCGTTACCGGTTTTTATCTCTTCTTGTATCACTTGTAGTAATCGTTGTACTCTAACATCACCACCATGACCTAATAATGTACTACTTGATCCTGAAGCAGAACTACCTGTACCTCTTACACCACTACTACTAGGTAATCCTGGAAATGTTGAACTACTTGCACCTCCTGAGCCTGTACCAATACTATTTCTTCTTCCTCCTCCAAGATTACCTGATGCACCTAAATTTCCTGAACCTGTACCAATACTACTTCCTCTTCCTACTCCCGAAAGATTACTTGATGAACCTGGAGTTCCTGTTCCTGTTCCTCTACCTCTTCCTGCTCCTGAAGCTCCAGAATTAACTCCTCTAAATCCTGTGGCACTAGCATCTTGACCTTGTCCAAGTATTAAACATGCACCCATTAAAACTGATGTGGCTATAATCTTATTTAATTTTCTAAGTCTAAATTTTTTACTTAACATAACTTCCCTCCTAAAAATTAATTTTAAATTAGGAATTTTTATTTATGTTACTTAGAATTTCTAGCTTTAAATTCCATTTTTAAATAAATTATAAACACAATGTGAATTTTCGTCAATATTTCTCAAAAATAAAAGAGACTTTATTTTAAAGTCTCTTCCATATTTCCAACTACAAAACTATAAATTTAAAATTCTATTCTTAATCAACTAAAATTTGGTTTCTTTAACCGTGCTTTTACTTATAAACCTCTCATCTTTAAAATTAGTCACATATTTACTACCATTTGATGTTACCATTAATTCTTTCATATCTCCATTTGAACCTATTTTTATTCTAATTTTAGTATCATCTTCATAACTTAAATATGTATTTAATTTACTACCATCTCTTATTATCTCAAAGTTATCTGATTCATGCTCAAATAAAAGTTTGTGCAAATCATTTTTATCAGGATTCTCACTTTTTTTAAATAAATCATCTCTTATTTTACTAATTAATTCAGCTCTTGATTTTACGCTGCTTCTATTTATATTACTAAGACTTATCCCTACGCTACTACTACTCTCCATTCTTTGACTCATAAAATCTTCTCTGTCTTGATACTGTATCTCTTATAAAACTCCTTCTTACTAATCTTGTAAAGTTCCTTAAACCTAATCCTATAGATCTAGAATTAATTCCTTTAAATCCTGTAGCACTAGACTCTTCACTTCTTCCAAATATTAAACATCCACCTATTAAAATTGATATTGATATAGTCCTGTTTAATTTTCTAAGTCCAAACTTTTTACTCAACATAATTTTTCCCCTAAAAATTAATTTCAAATTAGGAATTTTTATTTTATGTTACTTAAAATATACAGCTTAAAATCCTATATTTAAATAAAGAGTAAATATTATGTTAACTTTTGTCAATATCTCCTAAAAAATAAAATTAGCGTGTATATAACCATAAGTTATAACACGCCTAAATTTTAGTATGTATTTTAATAATTTTATTTAATAAAACTATTCGAATTATTTTATAGTTTTAATTATCATTACTTTCAAAAATATCTCTTAAACCATATTTATTTTCCGTAATACTTCCAGAGTTAGTTGAAAAATCTTTTGTATATATTAAATCCTTAGTTTTTATACTAGTACTTGTTACAACTCCATTATCATTGGTTTGAACTTTTACATTAATTCCATCTCCATTATATCCATAAAATCTACTTCCGTCTTGTTTTCTCTCAAAAGAATCAGGCTCACTTGACAATAAACTACCAAATGTATGAGAATTAACATCTAAATTTCTTTCTAAATCTGATTTAACCTTATCTAATAAACACAATTTTTTAATTTTACTCTCATCTGACCCAATTTTTACATTTTTTACTTTAAGATTAGCAGATAAAGTCCTAGAATTTAAAGATCTGTTAGAAACAGAGCCAGTTAAATTTCCTGAAAATCTTGAAAATAAATTTCTTAAAAGTCCTGTAGCACTAGATTGTTCACTTCTTCCAAGCATTAAACATCCACCTATTAAAACTGATGTTGATATAACCTTGTTTACTTTTCTAAATCTAAACTTTTTACTTAACATAACTTCTCTCCTAAAAATTAATTTAATTAGGAATTTTCATTTTATGTTACTCAAAATATCTAGTCTAAAATCCTATTTTAAAACAAATTGTAAATACATCTCTATCTTTTGTCAATATATCCCAAAAATAAAAGAGACTTTATTAAAAGTCTCTTTTTTATTTCATAAACCCTGAAAGAAGCTTGCTAAAACCAGTAGCACCACCTACAAGTGGAGCTCCAAAACGTGCATATGTTTTTGCTAACTTTCTAAGTTTACTTGCAACTTCTGCTAATAAATTTTCATATTTTACAACATCACCTAACCATAAAACTCCATTATCTGATTTAGTAACCTCTCTCCAAATACCATCATCTAATTGATATGCAACTGTTTGCTTTTCTCCATTTACAATTATACTCTCAAGTATAACTCTCTTATTTTCACCATATTTATTCTTAGCTTCAACAATTTTCTGTTCCCTAATTTTACCATATATAGATGCATCTCTCCTACTTAAAACAGGAACAAACATATCTCCTGATTTTTCCAATACTTTTGTAAATGTTTCATCCTTTTCATCTGCTACTACGTATTCAATTTGCCCGTTTTCATTTGTACGCCTATATACTGGTTTCTCAATAACAGCCTTACTTCCTGGCACTTCAAAATATCCATTTTTATAAAATACCAAATCTCCAACTCCATAATCCCCATAGGATTTTTCAAAAATTTCATCACCATTTTTAATAAAAATACTTATTATTTTCCCTTCTTTATTCATACTAATTTCTAACCTATTATTATCATTACCTGAAAATCTATATATATCTTCTGATTTATCAATTTCAACATCTCCAGTGTAATCTTTAACAGCTTTATATAGTAAACCTTGATTTAATCCTTTAGTAGAATGAATATCCTCTATAAGTTTTTGACTTTCAGCTTGTGGTTTATATTCAATTTTTACACCCCTTGAATAAGCTTCTAAATTTGTTGCCCAAAAATCTTCATCATAAGCTCTTTCAAACTTAGATCCTTTATTTGTTATTGAAACTTCAGATAATTCTCCATTATTTAGAACAGAAATAGTCATATAATTTCCTTTATCTCCCGAAAACCTATAAAATTTTTCTGAATCCACCTCTTGAACATCTCCACTATAATCTTTTATCGCTAGATGTAATAATTCAGTATTTAATCCTTTAGTTTTATAAATATTATCTATAAGCTGTTGGCTTTTAACTTGAGGTGAATAGGTTTTTTTCTTAACATTTTTCCCATCTCCTTCACTTTTACTTATTAAAGGTACTTGTGTTTTTGGCCTTGCACCTTTAATTTCACTATCAGAAGGTTTTGGTTGTATGCTTGTACCTACTTCCTCTCCACTTTTATCTGTTGAAGGTACTTGTATTTTTGATTTTACATCTTTAATTTCATTATCAGAAGATTTAGATTGTACGCTTGTACCTACTTCCTCTCCACTTTTATCTGTTGAAAGTACTTGTGTTTTTAAATCCCCACTTTTATCTATTGAAGATGTTTGCGTTTTAGAAACAATATCTGTAACATCATAATCACCTGTTTTTACATTAATAAAATGACGTTTACCACCTGTTTTTACATTAATAAAATGACGTTTACCACCTGTTTTTACATTAATAAAATGACGTTTACCACCTGTTTTTACA
>JAGHEJ010000052.1 GCA_017889345.1 Clostridiales bacterium
CCTTTCGCCGTAATCGAATGTAAAAAATCTGATGTTTCTGTTGACCAAGCAGTAGAACAAACTATCAGAAATCAAAAATCAGAATATATTCCACAACTTTTTAAATTTGCTCAAATTGTCATGGCAACAAACAAAAATAATGTAAAATATGCTACAACCAATACGCCAAAAAACTTTTGGAATGTTTGGAAAGAACAAGACGAAGAATTTTTGGAGAAATCAAGATTGAAATATATTCCAGATAGATTTCCGACTGTTCAAGATAAAAATATTATTTCACTTTTCACAAAAGAAAGACTTCTTGAGCTTACAAAATATTTCATACTCTTTGACGCAAACGTAAAAAAGATTTGTAGATACCAGCAGTATTTTGCAATCAAAGAGATTATAAAAACAATTAATCAAAATGATGGAAATGGAAATAGACAGGGTGGAGTTATTTGGCACACTCAAGGAAGTGGAAAATCTCTAACAATGGTAATGCTCGCAAAATATATTTTGATGGAGCTTTCAGATTTTAATCCAAAAGTTGCAATTGTTACAGATAGAAAAGAGCTTGACTTACAAATCGCAAAAACTTTTGCTCATACGAGATCAAACCCAGCAAGAGCTACCAGTGGAAAACATTTTATTGAGCTTATTAAAAATAATAAGG
The DNA here is from genome assembly GCA_017889345.1 of Clostridiales bacterium. Taxonomy (GTDB): domain Bacteria; phylum Bacillota; class Clostridia; order Clostridiales; family Clostridiaceae; genus Dwaynesavagella. The sequence continues at coordinate 656 of JAGHEJ010000052.1, forward strand.
CTGATATTATCACATCAATCATTAACAAATTTAATACAGTTGAAAGTAGTGGGCTTAAGGCAGAAGACAGAAATATTTTCATTTTAGTTGATGAAAGTCATCGTTCAAATTATGGAGAGATGGCTATAAAAATGAGAAGAGTTTTTCCTAATGCTTGTTACATTGGTTTCACTGGAACACCATTAATGAAGAATGAAAAAAATACCATGACAAAGTTTGGAAAATTAATTCATAAATATACAATTAATGATGGAGTTGAGGACAAGGCAATTGTCCCTCTAATTTATGAAGGAAGATTTGTTGACCAAAAAGTTGATGAACAAAATATTGACCTTTGGTTTAATGAAATTACAAAGAGGCTCACTGAAAATCAAACAAAAGATTTAAAAGATAAATGGAGTAAAATTAGAAGGCTTACTTCCACTGACGCAAGAATAAAACGTATTGCCCTAGATATTAATAGACATTTTCTTGATGGTTATAAAGAAACTGGATTTAAAGCAATGCTTGCAACAAATTATAAAAAAGATGCTATACGTTATTTAGAAGCCTTTGAAGAAATGGGCGATTTGAAATGTGCTGTTGTAATTTCTTCTCCTGATATGCGAGAAGGTTTTAACGATGTAGATGAATCAAATGACGATAAACTAAGATCCTATTGGGCAAAACTTATGAGAGAATATGGAAGTGAAGAACGTTACGAGGAAATTGTGAAGGATAAATTTATTCATGGAGAAATTGATATCTTAATTGTTTGCTCAAAACTTTTAACTGGATTTGATGCTCCTATTTGTCAAGTTCTTTACATTGATAAAGAGTTTAAAGAACATGGACTACTTCAAGCTATTGCAAGAACAAACCGTTTAATGGAAGGGAAAGATTATGGTTTAATCGTTGATTACAGAGGACTCATAGAAAAACTTGATACTGCTATGAATATGTATAGCGGAGCAGGACTTGAAAATTTTGATGGAGAAGATCTTAAAAGAACTATAACAAATATAACTTCATCTATCGGACAATTAAGAGAAAGTTATTCTAGAATTGTAGAGTTATTTTCACCTATTAAAAATAAAGATGATGTTGAAGAGCTTGAAGTTTATTTAGAAAACGAAAAACTCCGTAAAGATTTCTATGACTTACTTTCATTATTTGGAAGAAATCTTAGCGTGATTTTAAATTCTGAATCTGCATATTCAGAATTGCCACGTGAAGACTTAGAAAAGTTTAAGAAGGATTTTGTATTTTGGCAAAAGCTTCGTCGTAGTGTTAGGATAAGATATTTTGATGCTATTGATAACAAAGAGTATGAGCCAGCTATGCAAAAATTATTAGATGCTCATTTGCACGTTGAAGGTTTGAGAAAAATCACAGCTCCAGTAGACATATTAAATAAAGAAGAGTTTGAAAAGGAGATTAGCGAACTAATTTCTAATAGAGCGAAAGCAGATTCAATTAGAAGTAGACTTGATAAAAGTATAAGTGAAAAACATGATGAAAATCCTGCATATTATGAGAGCTTTTCTGAAAGAATTAAAATAGCTTTACAGGAGTATAAAGATAAAGTAATTAATGACGCAGAATATCTTTCAAAAATGAGAAAAATAATGGAAGATTATATGCAAGGAAGAAGTGGTGTAAAATATCCAGAGAATATTAAAAATAATGTTCATGCTCAAGCTTTTTATGGAGTAATAAGTGCTCTTTTAAATGATAAATTTGATTCTAATTTTATTGCAGAAATTTCCATAGAAATTACAAAAATAATTGAAAAGCATAGTAAAATTGATTGGACAAACAACACAACCATTCATAATAAAATTGCACAGGATATTGATGATTTGTTTTTTGATTATGAAAAGGAAAGAGGAATGGAGATTTCTTTAGATATAATTGATAAAATTATAGAAAATGTAAAGACTGTTGCTCTTAGGAGGTTTTAATGTTAAGAGTAGTTTCTACAAAAGATAATGATATAAAATACACACTTACATATAAAAAGGTAAAGAACATTAATTTAAGAATTAAATTTGATGGAAGTGTTCTTGTTTCAGCTCCACAATACGTGGACGTTTTTAGAATAGATGAGTTTGTTCGTTCTAAAGGAGAATATGTTTTATCAGCCATAGAAAAATTTAAAAAGTCTCAAGGTTTTAAGCCTTCTCCTAAAAAATATGTTAGTGGTGAAAGTTTTAAAATTTTGGGAAAAGATTTAAGATTAAAAGTTATCATTTCTAATGATGAAGAAGTTTATAGCGATGGTGTGTTTATATATTTAAAAGTGCGTAGTGATGATTTTTCAAGAAAACAAAATCTCATGAATAAATGGATAAGTAAGCAAACCATTGAGATTTATAATGAAATTGCTCATGAAGTTTATAAAAAATTTGAGAAGTATGGAGTTTCATTTCCACAAATTAAAATTAGAAAAATGACTACAAAATGGGGGTCTTGCCAACCAGTTAGAGAGATTATTACTCTTAATTCAAGGTTGATTGAAGTGACAAGAAGTTGTATAGAATATGTAATAACACATGAGTTTTGTCATTTTATTCAACCAAATCACTCAAAAGATTTTTATTCACTACTTCATGTTATGATGCCTGATTGGAAACAACGAAAAAATATTTTAGAAGCGAGTGTATGTTGGTAAAAAATAAAACCTACATTATGTAGGTTTATTTTTTTGAGCTTATATATTCGTTTATTTCATCAAGAGTAGCATATGAAGAGATTGCTCCTTTTTTTGTTGTGCTATATGCTGCATAATGATTTGAAAAAATTAAGTATTCTTCTAAAGTTTTAGAATTTAAATTTTCAAGATCATTAACAGTTACATCATCTTTCAATAGATTAAATAAAAATGATCCAATGAAAGAATCTCCAGCACCAGTTGTGTCAATGGCATTTACAACATTTCCTTTGACTTTAACAATTTCATTCTTTGTGTGAACTTCACAACCGTCTTTTCCTTTTGTAAAAATAATTAATTTTACATTTCCCTTGAATAAAATTTCTTTAGATTTTTCAATGTCGTCGTATCCAGTTATAAATTCTAATTCTTCATCAGAAATTTTTATCACATGAGCAAGGGGTAAAAATTCTAAGATAGCATTTTTACAATCCTCTTCTTTATCCCAAAGAGGAAGTCTTACATTTGGATCAAAACTTATTATAGAATTATTTTTCATTGCATATTCAATTGCTTTTTTATGAGCGTACTTCATAGGACATTCAATTAAATCAACCGAACAAAAATGAAGACTATGACAAGATTTAAACCATTCTTCATTTATTTCACATTCTTCAAGAAGCATATCTGCACTTGGCTTTCTATAAAATGAAAAATCTCTATTTCCATCTTCCTTTAATGAAACAAAGGCAAGTCCTGTGTTTGCTTTATCTGTTCTTAAAACATAATTTGTATCAACATTTACATTGTTTAAAGTTTCTATAATATAATCTCCAAAAGCATCATTTCCAAGTTTTGAAATAAAGCTAGATTTTCCACCAAGTTTTGCAACTACTGCACTAACA
>JAGHEJ010000004.1 GCA_017889345.1 Clostridiales bacterium
CTCGTACATTAATTTCACAAACAACTAAAAATAATTCTACTGGAATAACAGAGCATATTGACAAGAATCCAGATAATACAAAAACTCGAATCGTTGAACAAGCCAACGGAAACAAGAGTAAATATCTTCTTACGGAAAATAACGAAATCATCTATTCTGAAAGAAAAGATCCTCATGGAAATATTTCAATGACAAGAACATTAACTGGAGAGGTTTTATCACACAAAAAATTTAATACCAATGGAAATTTAGTTGAAGAATCTATATCTTCTCCTTATCAATACGAATCACACACATATAATGAAAATGGATTTATAACTTCATCTACTAGATCGAACACTCTACCAAATGGAGACTCTATAGGAACTACTCTTTATTCAAATGGAGAATCTATAACTCAAGAACGTAGAAATGATGGAAGTTTAAAAACATCTATTACTCGAACTATTACTGGAGAATTATTAAAACAAGACTTTAATGAAAATGGTGAACCATTAAACAATCCATATAGAATTAATTAAAGGTGAAACAAATGAAGAAACTTTCAAAAATACATATAAAAGGAACAATTTTTATTTCAACAAATCTTCTTACATTAATACTAGCAAATAAAACTTCTAACGCTACTCCTATATCTGGTTTTTCAAAACCTTCAACTCTATCATTATTAGGTGAAGTTATTAGAAATCCTTCAAATTCGTTCATTCAAAGATTATCAAATGGAAATTTAAAAGCAACATTTTTAATATCTGGAAGACGTGGTGTTGCAAAAAATAATTATAACGTTAAAGGTGGAGCAACTGTAGGTGTTAAAAAAACACCTAATTCTAATTATGAAGCATTACATGGAACGCCATATCAAAAAAAATTCACATCAGAAGGGGTTGCTTTTAAAATACTTACTACTAGTTCACGTGGTCTTCATAAAGAGATACACATATCTGAAGAAAACGGAAACATTGTTGTAAACTCTAAAAAAGGAGAAGGAACTCCAAACTATATTGTTAAATCAACAACTCTTGACTTTGGAGATGGCGCAGCAACTTCTTCTCAATCTTCCACACCAAGTGAACCAAGAATTATTTCAAAGAGACTCTCTAATTACAATGAAAAAGAAGGAAAATTTATTGTAGAACAAATAAATATATTCGATCCTTTAAGTTTAAGATTAACATCAAGTACAACCAAAAATAATCTAACTGGAGAAACAACTTCATCAACTGGAGATGAACAACAAACTACAACAACTCCTCGTGAAATTTTTTTAAAACCATCTATAACAAAAGTATTAAGTGAAACTATTAAAAATCCACAAACAGCACCTATCACAAAAACTCCTGATGGAAAAATACATGCAACATTTTTACATTTTGGAAAATATTCTAGCTCAATAAACAACGTTATAATAAGAAATAAATCAATCGTAACTGTAAGAAAAGATTGGAATCAACATTTTGAAGAAATAAAGAGAACAAAAAATAAAATCAATTTAGAGAGTACTGGCGTTGAATTTAAAGTTTATACTCGTAGCAAAATATGGATTTAATAAAAATCTTCATATAAATCAAGAGGATGGAAATATTGTTGTTAGTTCTATAAAAGGAGAAGGTACTCCTAATCACACTATCAAGAAAACAATTCTTGATTTTGGAAATGAATCTTCTCCACCACAAATTAAACAAACAAAACTTTATCTTCCAAATAGTCAAACAAAAGAATTTGATATGTAAAGAACTTCTACATATGACCCTACTACTCATAAATTAATTGAACAAGTAACCAAAAATAATTTAACTGGAAAAAAGGAATATATTTATGAAAATCCAGATGATACAAAAACCAAAATCATCGAACATACTAATGGGAAAAGACAAAAACTTATTCTTACAAAACTTGATGAACATATTTATTCGGAATCAAAATATGATGCCGGAAATACTTTAATAACAAAAAAATTAAATGAAGAATTTTTATCACACAAAAAATTTAATACCAATGGAAATTTAGTTGAAGAATCTATATCTTCTCCTTATCAATACGAATCACGTACATATGATGAAAATGGAATTATGACTTCATCTACTAGATCAAACACTTTATCAGGCGGAGACTCTGTTGGAACTACAATTTATTCAAATGGAGAATCTCTAACTCAAGAACGTAGAAGTGATGGAAGTTTAAAAACATCTATTACTCGAACTATTACTGGAGAATTATTAAAGCAAGACTTTAATGAAAATGGTGAACCATTAAACAATCCATATAGAATCAATTAAAAAAGCAAGTATAGACATCTATACTTGCTTTATATTTTTATGAGCTTTTTCTCTCATCAAACTGGCTGTTATATAAATCTGCGTAACTTCCATTTAATTTCATTAACTGTTCGTGGTTTCCTTGTTCAATTATATCTCCATTTTTCATTACAAGAATAATATCTGCATCTTTTATTGTTGAAAGTCTGTGAGCAATAACAAAGCTTGTTCTTCCCTTCATAAGAGTTTTCATTGCTTTTTGTATTAAAATTTCTGTTCTTGTATCTACGTTACTTGTAGCCTCATCTAGTATAAGAATTTTAGGGTCAGCAATTATTGCTCTAGCAATTGTTAAAAGTTGTTTTTGTCCTTGAGAAATATTTGAAGCATCTTCATTTAACACTGTATCGTAACCATGCTCTAACAATCTTATAAATTCATCAGTGTGAGCAGATTTTGATGCCTCTAAAATTTCTTCATCTGTTACATTATCTTTTGTATAAGATAAATTTTCCTTTATAGTTCCATTAAATAACCACGTATCTTGAAGAACCATTGCAAAAAGACTTCTCAAATATTCTCTACTCATTTTATTAATGTCTACACCATCAATTTTTATACTACCACTGTTAACATCATAAAATCTCATTAAAAGATTTATAAGAGTTGTTTTTCCAGCTCCAGTATGCCCAACGATTGCAACTTTTTGTCCAGGTTTAACATCAATATTAATGTCATTCATAAGAATTTTATCTGGAAAATATCCGAACTTAACATTCTCAAAAGTAACGTGTCCTTTTACTTCTTTAATTGTTTCGCTTTCTTGTGGATCGCTACTCAACTCTTCTTCATCTAAGAATTCAAAAATTCTTTCAGCTGCTGCAAGAGTTGATTGAAAAACACTTGATATAGTTGAAAGTTGATGTATTGGCATACCAAATTGACGAGAATATTGAATAAAAGCTTGAATATCTCCAATACCAATTCTTCCTTTTATTGTGTAATATCCTCCAACAATTGCAATCACAATATAATTTAAATTATTTACAAATATCATTACTGGCATGATAATACCAGTCATAAATTGAGATTTCCAACCGCTTTCATAAAGATCATTATTAATCTCATCAAATTCTTTCACATTATGTGGTTCACGACCAAATGCTTTTATAATATTATGTCCTGAATACATTTCTTCAATATATCCATTTAATTTTCCAAGAGATTTTTGTTGTTGTGTAAAATATTTCTGTGCTCTTTTTATAAATGGCATAATCCCTTGCATACCAATAAATAAAACAGCTATTGTAATTACTGTCATTGATGGACTTATACTTATCATGGCTATAACTACTCCAATAATAGTTACAATTGCTGTTATAAATTGAGTAAGATTTTCTTGAAGAGTCGTACTAATTAATTCAACATCATTAGTTAAACGGCTAAGTATTTCACCATGAGTTTTACTATCATAATATTTTAAGGGAATCCTTGAAATTTTAAGATCGATATCTCTTCTAAGATTGTATATAGTGTTTTGTGCAACAGTTGCCATAATATAGTTTTGAAGATAACTACAACTACATCCTATCAAATAAACTACAATTAATATACCAACAATCTTTCCTATGAAAGCAAAATCGATGCCACCAACTCCCTGCATCATCTTAACTGCTCCACCGAAAATTTCATTGATACCTTTTCCCATAATTTTAGGTCCCATAATGTTAAAAAGTTGTGCGAAAATTGCTAAGATTACTACCAACAATAAAAATTTCTTCCTATTTCTAAAATATCCAAACAATCTTTTTGCCGTTTTCTTAGACTGTTTAGGTTTATTATGCTTAGAGAAAGATTTTGCAGGCTCAGGTTTTTTCATCATGCTAATTCCTCCTCTGATAATTGAGATTTTGCAATTTCTTGATAAACTTCACAATTTTGTAGAAGTTCTCTATGAGTTCCCATTCCAACAACTTTTCCGTTATCAAGAACAAGTATTTTATCTGCATTCATTATTGAAGAAACACGTTGTCCAACAATAATTATAATTGCATCAGTAATCTTTTCTTTAAGAGCAGCTCTTAATTTTGCATCTGTTTTAAAATCAAGTGCTGAAAAACTATCGTCAAATAAATAAATACTAGCTTTTCTAACTAGTGCTCTCGCAATTGATAATCTTTGTTTTTGACCACCAGAAAAATTTGTACCACCTTGAGCAACTGGTGAGTCTAATCCACTTTCAAGATTTGTAACAAACTCATAAGCTTGAGCAATCTTCAAAGCCTCCATTAGTTCTTCATCAGTAACATTTTCTTTTCCATAACATAAATTTGAACGAATTGTTCCAGAAAATAAAACTGATTTCTGAGGAACATATCCAATTTGTTCCCTAAGTTCTTTTTGTGTAATATCTTTGATATTTAATCCATTAAAAATAATTTCACCAGATGAAACATCATAGAATCTTGAAATCAAATTTAAAATTGTAGACTTTCCAGATCCTGTTCCTCCAATAATTGCAACAGTCTCTCCAGCCTTACATTCAAAATCGATATTTTCAACATCATACTCATTAGAATCATTATAAGATAAACTTACATTTTTAAATTTCAATGATGCTTTTTGATTTTTATCTATTTCTTTAACTTCTTTTAAATCATTTATAGAAACTTCTGTATTCAACACTTGATTTATACGCTTAGCTGAAGAAATAGCTTTAGGTATCATACCAAATAACATAAAGAAAGTTATCAATGCCACCATTATTTGATTTGAGTACTGAATAAACGCAATCAAATCACCTACCATAAAATTCCCTGTTGAGATTCTCTTACTCCCAAACCATAATACAGCAACAGAGTTTAAATAAAATACAAGCATCATAAAAGGCATAAGACTTGCAAAAATTTTATAAGTACGAATTGTAAAATCTGTTAGATTTCTATTTGCATTATCAAATCTTTTCTCTTCATATTTTTGCTTATTAAACGCTCGTATAACACGTATACCTGTTAAATTCTCACGTGATATTAAATTAACTTTATCCAATCTAAATTGTATCTCTGAAAATCTTCTTATAGTTTTAAATCCTATAAATACAACAAATAAAATTAAAATTGGTATAGACACATAAAGAATCATAGACAATTTAAAATCCGTATAGGTAGCAATTATAAGTCCACTAATAATTGTCATTGGACCCAAAATCATCATTCTAAGTATAAAAAGAGTCGTCGTCTGAATTTGAGTAATATCATTTGTTGTTCTAGTAACTAATGATGCAACTCCAAATTTATCAAACTCTTTCGCAGAAAATGTTTGTACCTTTGTAAAAACTGCTCTTCTAACATTTTGCCCAAATTTTATAGCTACTTTTGAAGCTAAAAACGCTGCAGTACCAGATACTGAAAGTGCTATCGAAATTATAATTAATATCCTTAAAGCTTCAAGCTTTATAAATCCCATATCCTTCTTTACTATTCCATTGTCTATAATTCCTGCCATAATATTTGGTAAAAATAATTCCAAAGTAGATTGAATAAAGACTAAAAATACAATCAATAAAACTACATATTTCAACTTATCCAAATATTTTTTAAATAAAGAAATCATATGGTCCCCCCTATTCTTTTATAATTTTATATCTAATCTCACAATTATACATTTTTGAAAACAAATAAATAGTTTCAAAATAGTTAATTTTATTTTTTTAATATTAAAGTCAAAACATACATATTTTAAATAGTTTTTTTATTAACAAACTATTCATCCACTAATAAAAAATAATTAAAAATTTTTCGCGAATTATTAAAATTGATTTAGTATAATTTTTTTAAAAATTTTTACGATAAATATTATATAATCAGTTTATATGCCTTCTATATAAATTCAAATGAAATATCATTTATTTCATGTGAACACCGAAAAAATTATCTTTGTTTTTATTGCACATACATTTTAAAATTACGATTTCCAATTTTGAAAATTTGTTCACGTGAAATATTTGAGATTTTGTTTGAATTTTGATGATAAATTTGCTATTATATGTTAAAATTAAAACATACTTAGCATAATCATTTTGAATAGTTTCAAATTTTAAATGGGGGTTCTATATGATAAACGTAATAATTGATGATAAAAAAATATCAACTGAAGAAAATAAAACTATTTTACAAATTGCAAAAGAAAACGATATTAAAATAAAAACTTTATGTTTTATGGAAGACTGTTTAAATGTAAATAGATGTGGTGTTTGTCTTGTTGAAGTTGAAGGTCAAGATGATCCTGTTCATTCATGTTCAACAATCGCTACAGATAATATGGTCATACATACTAATACAGACAAAGTTAATGAAAAAGTTAGGGATAATATATCAAAAATTCTTGACTCTCATAATTTCACATGTGGTAAATGTAAAAGACGTGAAACTTGTGAACTTCTTCCTTTAGTTGTTCAAACAAAAGCACGAGCTTCAAAACCATTCATTGTTAAAGATCACGATTCTTATATAGACTCTAGAAGTAAATCCATAGTTTTGGATCAATCACGTTGTATTAAATGTGGAAGATGTGTTGCTGTATGTAGAGAGAAAACTGGAACGAATTCAATATTATTTCATGATGTAAATGGAAATGTTGTAGTTGGTCCACAAAATTTTGACTGTTTCGATGATACAAACTGTCTTTTATGTGGTCAATGCGTAAATATTTGTCCTGTTGATGCTCTATCAGAAAAATCCCATATAGATAGAGTTAAAGCTGCTCTAGAAGATCCAGAAATGCACGTTATAGTTGCAATGGCACCATCTGTTAGAACTTCATTAGGTGAATTATTCAAAATGGATTTCGGTGTTGACGTAACAAACAAAATTTACACTGCTTTAAGAATGATTGGATTCGATAAAATATTTGATTTAAACTTCGGTGCAGATCTTACAATAATGGAAGAAGCTAACGAACTTGCTAGAAAAATTAAAGATAACAACTTCAAATTTCCAATGTTTACGTCTTGTTGTCCAGCTTGGGTAAGATTAGTTGAAAATTACCACCCAGAACTTTTAGGAAATCTTTCTAGCTCAAAATCTCCTCAACAAATTTTTGGAGCTGCAAGTAAATCTTACTATCCAGAATTAGAAAAATTAGACCCTAAAAAAGTTTTCACAGTTACTGTAATGCCTTGTATTGCTAAAAAATACGAAGCAGACAGACCTGAAATGACTAATAACGGAATTAGAAACGTTGATGCTGTTATAACTACTCGTGAATTAGGAATGATGCTTAAAGAATTAAAAATTGATTTCGCTGCTCTTGAGGATGGAGAAATGGACGAAGCAATGGGATTATATTCAGGAGCTGGTGCTATCTTTGGAGTAACTGGTGGAGTTATGGAAGCAGCTCTTAGAACTGCAAAAGATGTTTTAGAAGATGAAGACCTTCAAAAAATTGATTATCAAGATGTTCGTGGTTTCGAAGGAATTAAAGAAGCAACTGTAGAAATAAATGGTGAAAATTATAACGTTGCTGTTGTAAATGGTGCTAGCAATTTCTTTAAAATGAAAAAAGAAGGACTACTTGATAAAAAACAATATCATTTCATAGAGGTTATGGCTTGTCCTGGTGGGTGTATAAATGGTGGTGGTCAACCTCGTGTAACTCCGGAAATGAGAGAAAAAATTGACTTCAGAAAATTACGTGGAAATGTTTTATATAATCAAGATGCAAATAAATTAAAATATAGAAAATCTCATAAAAACCCTGCAATATTAAAAATGTACGATAAATATATGGGTGAACCAGGAAAAGGAATAGCTCATGATTTATTACACGTTAAATATTCACCAAAACAAAAATAAGAGAACAGGTTTTAAACCTGTTCCCTTTTCCTAAATATATTAATTGATCTATCCAAGATTCCAGTCAAATATGCAAGTATAACTCCATAATTAGTTATACCGATATTTCTCTCTCTACAAAAATTAATTCTATTTATAACAGTCTTCCTATTTACCATACATGACCCACAATGTATAACCAAATCATATTCATCAATATTATCTGGAAAATCATGTCCAACAGTAAAATCATAATGGAGTTCAAATCCCACTTTCTTGTTTAACAAATTCGGAATCTTAAATCTCCCAATATCCTCATGAGAAATATTATGACTACAACACTCAGCAACCAAAACCTTAGAATCTTTTGTAAGTTTGCTTATCTTTTCAACGCCCTCAACAAAAGTCCTTAACTCTCCTTTGTGCCTTGCAAATAAGATTGAAAAACTTGTCAACTCAATATCAGACGGAACAATTTGTGCCACTTTTTTAAAAGCTTGGGAATCAGTAATAACAAGATCTACGTTTTTTATATCTTGAAGTGCCTCTTCAAGTTCAGTATCTCGAACAACATAACTTTTTATTCCATGATCGAGACAATCACGAATACACTGAACCTGTGGTAAAATTATTCTTCCCTTAGGTGCTTCCGAATCTATCGGTACAACCATTATAACTTTGCTATTATAAGGAAGAATATCTCCAACAATCGGAATCTCATATTCATTCTCACCAAGAATTTTTATAAGCCTATCTTTAAGAGAATCTACTCCTTCTCCACTCTCTGCACAAACAAAAATAGCATCATGAAATTTATTTTTCAAATTCTCTATCTCATTATTATCAATTAAATCAATTTTATTTACAACAATAATATATGGAATATTGAATTTTTTAAAATTAATCCTCATTTCTTCGTACAAATCATAATTGATATTTGTAGCATCAAAAACATACATAGCTATATCAATTCTTTTTAAAGTGTCATATGTTTTATCAAATCTTAATTTCCCAAGCTCTGTCTTATCTCCAACTCCAGCAGTATCAATAAATAATACTGGACCAACAGGTATAAGCTCCATTGCTTTAGAAACTGGATCGGTTGTAGTTCCTTCAATTGGAGAAATTATGGAAACTTCTTGTCCCATAATCTTATTTATCAAAGACGATTTTCCTACGTTAGTCTGTCCATAAATCCCAATATGTTTTCTATTAGAATTGGGAGTACTAAACATATAAATCCCTCTCTCCATTTTTCAATCTTTCGATTCTGCTTTCAACCATTTTTCTAACATTTTGCTTTTGAAAATCATCTTTTATACTCTCAATAAGCTCATCAACTTGCTTCTTTATTTCCTCATCACCATAATCTAAAGCGTACTCAACTAAACTCATTAAAGCATTTGGCTCACACACATTTTGAATTTCTCCAGTTTTTGCAAGAACCATAAATCTCTCACCAGTACGCCCTTTTCTATAACAAGCTGTACAATAACTTGGAATATATCCATCACTAACAAGTTCTTTTAAAACTTCAAGCGGACTTCTTTCATCAGAAGTTTCAAATTGATTTACACTTCTTCCTTCTTCCTTCTCTTTATATCCACCAACTCCTGTTACAGAACCTGCACTAATTTGTGAAACCCCATATCTTAAAAGTTCCCTTCTTATTTCTTTGTTCTCTCTTGTTGAAAGAATAATTCCCGTAAATGGAACAGCAATTCTTATAATCGCCACAACTTTCTTAAAAGTTTCGTCATCTAAAATATTAGGAAAATCCTCTAAACTCATTCCCTCTGCTTTCTTCAAACGTGGAACAGAAATTGTATGAAATCCAACTTTAAATTTCTCCTCCAAATGTTCATTATGAAGCATAAGAGCTAAGACTTCAAATTTAGGGTCAGCCAACCCGAATAAAACTCCTCCACCAACATCATCAATTCCAGCTTCCATAGCTCTATCAAACGAATGTAAATGGTAATCATAATCACCTTTTATTGATTTTGGGTGCATCTTTTCATAAGTTGGCTTATGATATGTTTCTTGGAATAATATATATGTTCCTATATTAGCATTCTTTAATTTTCTATAATTTTCTGTCGTCGTAGCAGCTATATTAACATTTATCCTTCTTATTTCACCATTATCATTTTGAGTTTTATAAATAGTATCTATACATTCCAAAATATAATCTATTGGAACATTAATCGGATCCTCTCCAACCTCAAGAGCAATCCTTTTATGCCCCATGCTTTCAAGAATTTTAACCTCTGTTGCAACCTCTTCTTGAGTAAGCTTTCTTCTTGGAAACTTATTATCTCTCTTATAACCACAATAAACACAATTATTTACACAGTGATTGCTAACATATAATGGAGCAAACATAACTATTCTCTTACCATATATAGATTCTTTAATTTCACCAGCAAGTTTAAAAATTTGATCCATCTGATTCTTATCTTCTATTTGAAGAAGAATCGCAACTTCTTTATGATTAAGCCCTTCTCTCTTTTTAGCTTTATCAATTACACCTTGTATCTCTTCTTTAGAAACATTCTTTGCTTCCTCTAAGATTTTTTCAATATAATCATGATCTATAAACATATTAAACCCCCATCAAAAACCAAGTATACCATTTATATCTACAATTTTAGAATCATATTGTAATACATCTGGATTATCTTGACTCCACTTAACATTATCTCCTCTAGTTATAGCAACTTCAAAACCCGCATTATTTATTCTTCTCTCTATACATTTCCTACATTCTGCCGCCTCATCACCAGTACAAATCTTACCATCATATAAAGAATATTTTTCTCTAACATCTGTTGGAGATAAGTTAGGCATAACAACATTTCCTCCAGCCTTTATACCTTTTTCCCTTCCAACTTTATCAATACTACCAAGAGCAGTTGTCGCTGGAAGTAAAACATTAGGCAACAACAATCTAACTAATGCAAGTATTGTTGTAGTATCTTCTAGCGTACCCGCTGTAAAATCTTTAAGTTTAGTATCAGCATGAGGTATAAACGGTCCAATTCCACACATATGAGGTTCTATTTCTTTAACAAACCTCAAATCTTTTACTAAATCTGCCTTTGTTTGTCTAGGAAGTCCAACCATAAATCCTGCCCCAAATTGATAACCAATTTCCTTTAAGTTTTCAAGACATTTAATTCTATCTCCAAAAACTTCTCCTGGATGAAGCCATTCATAAAGTTCCTTTGAGGCAGTTTCATGCCTTAACAAATATCTATCTGCCCCAGCATCAAATAATCTTTTATAAGAATCATAACTTCTCTCACCAAGGGATAAAGTTATAGCATTATTAGGAAACAAACTTTTAATTCCCTTGATTATCTCAACAATTCTATCATCATTGAAATATGGATCTTCTCCTCCTTGAAGAACATAAGTTTTATATCCAAGCCTATCCCCCACCTTGGCACATTCCATAATTTGATCATAGGTAAGCCTATATCTTTCAACGTTTTTATTTCTACCTTGAATACCGCAGTATTCACAGTTTTTCTTACAATAGTTTGTGAATTCAATAAGTCCACGCATAAAAACTTTATTTCCATAAGTTCTCATACGTATTTCATGAGCTTTGCTTACTAAATATTCTTTAGAATTATCATCAATATTTTCCAAGATATATAAAAGTTTTTCATCACCCAAATCATTATTTTCATACAACTCATCTATATATTGCTTCAACAAATTTTTACCTCCTCTAAAGAAATATAATATTAGTTTAGTTTATCAAATTAATTATGTCTAGTAATTGCAGTAATATTATTTCCAAAATAAAAAAGACTATCAATTGATAGTCTTTATTTTTCACAATACATTAAATATGAATTATTGTCATTATCAAAAAATCTATACATTCTTCCATATGGATAACTCATAATATTTTCATCAACAGATATTCCTTTAGACTTCATATCACTATAACTTTTCTCAATATTGTCTGTATATAAAATAACTGAAGGATGCCCAACACTAATGGAAGGATTTTGCTTCTTCATAAGATTTTTATCGTATAAAACAAATGTTGTAGTTTCATCATCTTTAGGAGAAACTTCTACCCATCTATGCTCTCCCATCATAATATCATCACATCTTATTACAAAATCCATCTTTTCTGTCCAAAATTTTTTTGATTCCTCTTGATTATTTACATATAATGTAACTTTAAATATTTTATTTACCATAATATCACCTTTCAAAATATAATTTATTATGTTGCATATTATAAATTAAGATCTATAATTAATAAAACATCTACACATTAAATCTAAAATTTATAACATCTCCATCTTGAACAACATAATCTTTTCCTTCTAATCTATAAAATCCTTTTTCTTTTGCATTCGCTTCGCTTCCACACTCTATAAGTTTATCATAAGAAATAATTTCCGCTCTTATAAATCCACATTCTATATCTGAGTGAATTTTTCCAGCAGCCTGAGGAGCTTTAGTTCCATTTACAATCGTCCAAGCCCTAACTTCTTGAACTCCTGCAGTTAAATAACTTATAAGTCCTAATAACTTATAACTTAAAGTAATGAGCTTGTCAAGTCCAGACTCCTCCAAGTCATACTCTTTGAGCATTTCCATTTTTTCACTATCTTCAAGAACTGATAATTCTTCTTCAAACTTAGCACACAAAACAATAACTTCTGAATTTTCAGCTTTAGCAAATTCACGAACTTCTTTAACAAATTTATTTTCACATTTGTTAATAAACTCATCTTCAGAAATGTTGCAAGCGTATAAAGTTTTCTTATTTGTAATAAGAAAGTATTTCTTAACTCTATCTTCCTCCTCTTTAGTAAACTCCATACTTCTAACCATCTTTCCAGATTCTAAATGAACTTTAACTTTATCCAATAATTCAAACTCAATTTTTGCATCCTTATCACCTGAACGAGCTAACTTACCTATTTTTTCAATTCTTCTTTCTATAATTTCTAAATCTGATAAAATCAATTCAAAATTTATAGTTTCAATATCACTTATAGCATTAACTTTACCATCAACATGAACAACATTTTCATCTTCAAAACATCTTACAACATGAACAATTGCTTCAACTTCTCTAATATTAGATAAAAACTTATTTCCTAATCCTTCTCCTTTGCTAGCTCCCCTAACCAATCCAGCAATATCATAAAACTCAACAGCTGTATAGACTTTCTTTTTTGTATTATATATTTTCTCTAATTCATCAAGCCTTTTATCTGGAACTGTAACAACTCCAACATTAGGCTCTATTGTACAAAATGGATAATTTGCTGATTCAGCTCCAGCTTTTGTTATGGCATTAAACAATGTGCTTTTTCCAACATTTGGCAAACCAATTATTCCTAATCTCATTTAAAAATCTACCTCTCCCACAATATACTTAATAAAACATATATTTACACTTATTTAAAACAATATATAAGCACATAATAATTTTAAAATATTCACTTCTAAAGGAGGATTTATTTTGAATAAAACTATTATTTTGTGCTTTCTTATTGCTACAAATTTAATTTCTTCAACATTTATAGGAAATAAAACTTTTCCTAAAAAAAATCACATAATTACATATTCAGAACAAAATTTAAGTACAAAAGAAATTGATTGGTATATCGTTCCAAATAAAAATAATCTGCCTCCAGAGCCAAACAAAGAAGCTCTTCCTATACTACAAAATTTTAATGGATATTATATTGGAGATACTCAAAAGAAAGTTCTGTATTTAACCTTCGATGAGGGATATGAAAATGGATATACATCTCAAATTTTAGATACACTAAAAAAACATAATGTACCAGCTGCGTTTTTCGTTGTTCGTACTTACATTAAAACAAATCCAGATTTAATTTTAAGGATGGTAAATGAAGGTCACTTAGTTTGTAACCACTCATCTCATCATCCTTCAATGGCAAAAGTAATAGATCCAAACAAATTTAATAAAGAGTTCTCAGAAGTAGAAGAAGAATATAAAAAAGTAACAAATCAAGATATGCCTAAATTCTTTAGACCTCCAATGGGCAAATTTAGTGAACAATCATTAAAAATGACTAAAGATCTTGGATATAAAAGTATATTTTGGAGTTTTGCATATAAAGATTTCGATATTAAAAACCAACCTTCTCATGAAAAAGCCCAAAATACTATAATGTCTAGAATTCATAACGGATCTATAATTTTATTACATGCAGTTTCTAAAACAAACACAGAAATCCTTGATAACATATTAACAACATTAAAATCACAAGGATATGAATTTAGATCTCTTACTGACTTTTAGAATTATTGCTTTTAACATATCCTAAAATCATCCAAAAAATAATACCTATTAAACTTGGAGTATAAATCAAAACAGATTCAAACATTCCAATAAATAAAAAACTTAACATTGCAGAATACAAAACTATATAATTATAATCATTTATATTTTTTAACAACACCTTATAAGTTTTTATAAGATAAACTGCTATAAATAACCCAAATAATGTAAATGCTATACTTCCATAAGAAAGTAAAATATCTAAAAATGTATTATGAGTCCCACCTTCCATAGCACCTGATAAAAATCTTATAGTGCTATCAATTAATACAGTTATTGAATCTGTTTTTGAATATCCAAATAAAACTCTATCCTTTATAACATGTAATACTTGTTCCCAAATTTCATATCTTCCATTTAACAATTTTATTATAATATCCATATCAAAAAAAAGTAAATATAGTGAAACTATTGATACAATACTTATAAAACTTATCATTATCCACTTCTTTTTAAAAGTAATCGCTGTAAACACAAAACAAAATACAAGAAATGCAATAACAGCACTACGTGCATTAACCAAAAACAACATTATTATTGATAGAACTATATTAATTATAGCTATTTGTTTAAATATTATTCCTTTATAATAACTAAGAAAAATAAAGGAAAAAACTATTCCAATAAAACAAATTATACCTAAAATATTTTCATTATCGTATATTCCAGTAAAAGATCCATTATAGTGAATACCATAAATCTTATTAAAAACAAACCTAATTTTAAATATGTAAATAATAATACTAAAAATATGTGAAACAAAACAAATAAATAAAATAACAGATGATAGTATTTTTAATTTTATTTGCTTATTCCCATCAAAAGCATTAAAAAATATAAAGAATTGAAATAATCCTAGTACTATAAACTTAATTTCATTGATATACTCGCCTAAACTATAAGAGTTTAAATACATTGTAACACATGTTGACATTAAAAATAGTATAAATATTCCTGTATAAAAATCTATTTTATATTTATTAGTTATAAATTCATATACAAATATTCCAATAAACACCAAATAAAATAGATAGTTAAAAATACTAACTAAGGTTGTTAATTCTCCAAAAATACTAATATATGAGAAGCTGAAAATTAAATAAAACATTACTACATAAAACCTAAACATATTAAAGTCCATTTTTTTATCTATAATATCTACGTATTTATTCAATTCCATTTTTAACTGTCCAAACAATTTTTATACACGCCCTTTAGTTTATCTATAATAATATATTTCTCAAAATTTTCTAAAAAATATTCCCTAATATATTCTCTACTATAACTGCAAATATTATTAATAATTTTTTCCATCGCCATTGAAATTTCACAACTTTCACACTTATTAACTAACAAACCAACTTTATCATTTATGATTTCTTCAAATCCACCATTTTTTATGCCAATAATAGGTCTTCCACAAGCAAGAGCTTCTATATAAACAACCCCAAAAGTTTCATATTTTGATGCTAAAATAAAAGCATCACACTGATTCATTTTCAATACTACTTCTTCCCTAGATAACATTCCTAAAAACCGTATATTATCTATTAAGCTTTTTTCACGAACCTTATCCTCCAATTTTTGACGTAAATATCCATCTCCACCTATTTCTAAAACAAATTCATATCCTCTATTTCTTAAAAGTTCACAAGCATCTATCAATTCTTCAAACCCTTTTGCATCAACTAAAAAAGCTAATGAAAAAAACTTAAAAATTATATTTGGTTTAATATATTCATCTCGTATATTAAACCTATTTCCATCAATAAAATTATGTATAACATTTATTTCTCGATCAACAATCTTTAATAACTCATTCTTTAAAGATTTACTAACACTTATTAATTTATCTGCCTTACTATACGCATTACAAATACGTTTCATATAACTCTTTTTTATTTGTTTAGAATTATGTATACTCGTATGCTCAGTTATTATATATGGTATCTCAAATACCTCTTTTATATATGGTCCGCAAATTCCAGCCCAAAAACAGGAATGAAAATGTAGTAAATCAATTTTCCCTTTATCTTGTAATACTTGCTTTATTAATTTCTCAATTCTTTTTGCAAATAAATCAAATCGTTTATTACTATGTAATAAATAATTAAAATTTCTATATCTATATGTATCTAATCCATCTTCTGTATTTCTATAAATTTTCTTATCAAACAATATTCCTAATTTTCTATAATCATAAATAGGAAAAATTTCGTTATAACATATCGTAATATTAATACCCGATTCTTGTAATGCAAGTGCTTGTTCTTTGAAAAAACTCCCCAAAACAGGATTATATTCATTTGAATACCATGATGGAATTATAACAACATTCATATAAACACCTTACGCTTATCTTAAGATATCTTTAAATTTTTCAAAGATCTTTTGATTATTAAATTCTTGCCTATTAAACAATCTTTTACATTGAAATTTTTCTAACATTTTAATAAACTCTTTAACGATTTCCTCTCTATTATTTAAAACACAAACTATTCCTTCTACATCCTTCACTAAATTATATAGTGGATCTGTATATGATTCAAGAATTACAAAAATATAAGCATTAGTACCCATATAATCATAAATTTTGGCTGGTATTTGTTTAAATTCTTTATTTCCAAATACGATTAAAATATCTGCATTAACCAAAAATTTTAAAATCTCAGCATAAGATATACGGGGCATGGAATAAACATATTTTCTGTCTTTTACAAGTTTTTCTTGCTCAGAATCATTTATATTTCCAAAAAATCTGATATTTAATTTACTAAATTGTTCTTCGTTGTTATTTTCCATATAATCAAGAGCTTCAATAAAAAACTTAATATTTCTAATATTAGGAGCAATATCCCCTGCATGGACTAAATTAATTTTATTTCGTTGAAATTCTTCTGGATAATCTTGTTTTAAATCCCCATATAATTTTTCATCAAAACCACGATGAATTATTTTTGTATCTTTACTATCTAACGTATATTTATCTTCATAATATTTTTTATTACTTTCTGTAACAAACAAAAATTTATCACTTTTATTTATAATTTTTCGTTCAATTCTTGAATTTATTTTTCTGATAATAATATTTTTACTCTTCCTACTAATTTCATCGCAATATGGATCACTAAAATAAGAAATAAGATTTATATCAAAATTAGTTTTCTTAATAAAATCTTTTATTTTATAACTACAAATTAAACTCGAAGGTGGTTCATGCATTCCCAAAATAATATCAAACTTTATATTGCTTAAATTTCTTTTAAAATATTTAAGAGCATTTTTGGTCCATGATATATATGGATCAATAACAGTAACTACATTTTTAATTCCTATTAAAATAGAGTTCCTTTTTTTTGAACTCTGATTTGAATTTAATTTTATGGATTTCTTAGGCAAAAATTTATTTAAAATAAATCCACCATCTACTCTATGTATTGTTATACGTTCATTTACAAATTTGGAAATTTCTGAATCATAATAAATTGTATTTTGAGGATAATTCATAGTTAGAAGATGTATATTAAACTCTCCACTTTTAGATAATAAGTTTATGTAATAAATCAACTCTATACTAGCAGAGTTATTTATATCTGTTGAATAACATGAAACAAATAAAATATTCCTCATCTAACTTTTACCTTTTAAATGATAATTTATACTTCTAAAAATAAACTTTGGTATACTTGAGAGTCTCTTTGTTCGAAATGGCTCATTTACAACTCTATACAACCACTCTAATCCCAAATTTATCATTACGTTTGGAGCTCTCTTAACTTGACCTGCATATAAATCAAAACTTCCTCCAACTCCCATAAATAACCTGCAATTTAATTCATCTATGTACTTATTTATAAAAATTTCTTGCCTAGGACTACCCATAGCAACAAACAATACATCGGGTTTAGCTCTATTAATATCTAAAACAATATCTTGTACCTTTTCATTATCAAAATATCCATCATTATAACCACAAACTTTTATGTTTTGATATTTTAATTGAATATTTTTTATAGCTAAATTTAAATTTCCTTCAGTTGCTCCCAAAAAATAAATTTTAAGATTATTATTATCACATATTTTCAAAACTTCTTCCATGATTTCAATGCCCGCTATTTTTTGTGTAATATTCTTCTTCAAAATTTTGAGTAATAAAACAACGCCAACTCCATCTGGAATTATAAGGGTTTCTTTCCTATCAAGAAATCCATTTAAAGATTCTAAATTTTCACTATTTAATAACACTTCTGGATTTCCAGAAACTATGTTTAATTTATTTTCATTAAAATTTTTACATAAATATTTATCTATTATTAAAATTAAATCACATTTACTTCCAACATATATTTCATAATCATTTAATTTTTCATACATGCTTTACCTCGCTTTAAGGATAAATTCCTCTAGCTCTAACAAAATTTCATCGTCCTTATTAATATTTCTAGCAATATTAATGTATCTATCTAATTGCTCCTTTTCGCCTAGCTTAAAATAACACATTATAATATTTGTGCATACCTCAATTGCATTAGTTACTTTAAAAACAGTTTCAAAATATTTAACCGCCTTATCATAAATATTTAAGCTTGCATAATTCAATCCAATCTCATTAACCACTTCAACTATATCTGTATCATAATTTCTAGACAACTCCAAATAATATAATGCCTGATTATATAATCCAAGTTTTCTATGAGCTATTGCAATATAGTAATAAAGAAGTGCATCGTCTTTAAATAAATCTATTAATGGAATTAATTTTTCTAATGCTTCTTTAGGTGAAGAGTAAATCTTCTCTTTACCATCTTCATAATCTCTATAACTAATCAATTGTTCTCTATATTTTTCAATCTCTTTATCTTCTTCTTTAAGCGTTGAAATATATTTATCAACGCTTTCCAAGGCAAGAATATAATTTCCTTCATCACGTTCCATCATAGATTTGTAAAGATACACCTTATGAAACGTCCTATAATTTTTTATTGCATCATCAATTTCTAATTTTAATTCATTATTGAAAAAATCATTTTTATCCTTAAGACTAAATAAAACCGTAATCAATTTTTCCTTGTATTCATTGTTATAATATATTTTTGAGAGACCCTTTAACATTATGTACGTTTCTGATAAATCATCTTTCTGTATAAGGGAATATATGTATCCTTTATAAAAATCTTGGCTACTTTCAAAGCTTAAAATTATATCCTCATAGTAAGAATTATAAATAAAATTTTCATTCCCACCAATACAAAGAAGCATTCCAACGAAAAGTTTATCCATTGTTAGTTCGCTTCTCTTAGGATTATTTTTATCTATAATCATTTTTAAATCTAAGGGAAAGAGGACATCTTTCCCTTGCAAATTTTTATATAAATCAGAATTAATCTTCTCTAAAACTGTTAAATCTTTCAGTTCAATAAATAACAATTTAGAAAGTCTATCATTTATATTGTATCCCATAACTTCTCCTATTCTTACCCCATACATTTATCTACTAAATCTAGTACATCTTGTTTAAAACTATTTAATCTAGGTATTAATGATTCTCTTTCTTTGGTTCTTACTGATATATAAATTTTCATTTTAGGCTCAGTGCCTGATGGTCTAATTGCAAACCAACTTCCATTTTCAAACAAAACTTTTATAACATTTGATATAGGTAAGTCAATAGAATTCGTTAATCCTGTTATTAAATTTTTTTCAACTCTCAACTTATAATCTTGAATCTTAAATATTTTTCCATTCCCAACTATATTTAAATTCATAGTTCTTAAATTTTGTAGGCAATTAGAAATTTTTTCTTGCCCTTCTTTCCCTTTAAGTTCAATTGATATAAGATCCTCAGTTGAAAATCCGTATTGTTGATAAATTTCTTCCAATGCACAATTTAAAGTTTTTCCAATTTTTTTGTAATATAAGGCCATTTCAACGATAATGTTTACAGCTATAACTGCATCCTTATCTCTTACAAAATCTCCTACTAAATATCCGTAACTTTCCTCAAATCCGAATATATATTTCTTATCACCAGTTTTTTCAAACTCTTTTATCTTTTCACCAATATATTTGAATCCCGTCAAAACATCCATAAATTCAACATTATAAGCATCACATATATTTTTAATAAGCTCTGTCGTAACAATTGTCTTTATTATTACACCATTACTCGGTAATTTATTTTTCTCCTTTAAAGACATCAAAATATACTCTGACAATAACAATCCAATTTGATTTCCATTTAATAATTTATAATTTCCATACCTATCTTTAGCAACAACTCCAACTCTATCACAATCTGGATCTGTCGCAAGTGCTATATCTGAATTATTTTCTTTAGCTAATTTTACTGATAACTCAAATACACTCTCAAGCTCTGGGTTTGGATATGGTACCGTTGGAAAATTTCCATTAGGTTCCTTTTGTTCTTCAACAATTTTTAAATTCCTATATCCAAGCTCATCTAAAACTCGAGTAACTGGTTTATATCCACTTCCATGTAAAGGAGTATAAATTATATTTAAATCGCTAGCATTCTCTCTAACCAAATCCTTACGAATAACTAGTTCTTTCACTTTATCTATATAAACTTTATCAACATCTTCCCCTATATATTGTAACTTTGATAAAGACAAAGCAGTTTTCTCATCTATAATTTTTACATCATCAAATATATTTACCTTGCAAATATACTCGTATACTTTTTGAGCAAGTTCATCTGTAAGTTGACCACCATCTTCTCCATACACTTTATAGCCGTTATATTCTTTAGGATTGTGAGAAGCAGTAAGAACAACTCCACCTTTACACTTTAAATGTCTTAATACAAAAGATAACATTGGTGTAGGACGTAAACTTTCATATAAATAAACTTTTATGTTATTAGCTGCAAATATAAGAGCAGCTCTTTTTGCAAATTCATCAGATTTAATTCTAGAATCATATGCAATGGCAACACTTATATCTTTTCCATAATAATCATTTAAAAAATTCGCATAACCTTGTGTAACTTTTCCAACAGTGTAAATATTCATTCTATTAAATCCAGAACCTATAACACCTCTTAATCCACCTGTTCCAAATTCTAACTCTTTATAAAAACGATCTTCTAATTCCTTTTCATCTAAATCCCGTAACTCATTCTTATATTCTTCATCTATTTTGTCTGAAGATAACCATTTATCAATAAAGTTTTTATACACGATTATCACCTCGTCAAGAAAATAATTTCAAAACGATTATACTACAAATAGACAAAACAGTACAAACACATTGGACATTTGTACTGTTTTTAATCACACTAACTAATTTCTGAATCAGGTTTAACTTCTTCTGTTGGCGTTTCTTCTACAACGTTCTTAGCAAAATTTATAGATGCAACTACAGATTCTAAACTATCTAATATCGTAATCTCGTCACCAATTTCCATATCTGCGATTCTAACAGCATGACCTAGCATCTGTTCTTTAATAACCAAATCTATATGGTCAGGAATTTTGCTCGCTTTACATCTAACTTTTATACTACTCTTTTCTTTTTGTATAACTGCTCCATTCTTTGAAGCAAGAAATTCATTTACATAATTAATCGGAATATCGGCATTAATTATTTTATCTCCACTAAAACATTCTAAATCTATATGTAAAATACTATTTGTCGCATGACATTTCTGAACTTCTTTAATAAGAGCGTTATATGTTTTCCCTTCAACATTTAATTCAATTGTGTTATGACCTTCACCGTGAGCTAATAATCTTCTAACTTCTTTTTCATCTAAAATTATTTTAGTTGAAGGAACATTCAATCCATAAATGTTTCCAACAATTTTACCTTCTCTTCTTAATCTTTTGGTTGATCCTTTTGTTGTCTCTCTATTTATTGTAGCATTTATCATTTATCATCAACTCCTTGTCTGTATTATCACACTTTTGAATATTTCTTATACAACTTTTTTCAAAGTGGAAAAATTTTTTATTTATAAATTTTAAATATTGTAGAAATAAAAATTTGTGTTATTATATACTTCTTGATAAGAAATATATTTTTTGAAAGGATGTTGTAATATTTGTACAAATTAGATCAAAACAAAACACCTATTTTTGATTCATTGATGAAATATGTAGATAATAATACAGTGCCTTTTCATGTTCCTGGACACAAAAAAGGCGTAGGAATTCCTAATGAATTTAAAAATTTTATTGGGGAAAATCCATTTAAAATTGATGTGACGGTATTTAAATCAGTCGATAGTTTACACCACCCAACATCATCAATAAGAGAAGCTGAAAAACTCGTTGCAGATGCCTATAACTCAGATCATTCATTTTTTTGTATAAATGGTACGACTGTTGCTATACAAGCAATGATTATGTCTGCTGTTTCTGAAGGAGATAAAATTTTAGTTCCAAGAAATGTACATAAATCTATTACAGCAGGAATTATTTTAAGCGGAGCAATTCCAATTTATATGGAGCCAGATATAGATGAATTTTTATCAATATCTCACGGTATTTCTTTAGAGACAGTTGAAAAATCTTTGAAAGCAAATCCTGATGTGAAAGCAGTTTTAATAATAAATCCAACCTACTATGGAGTTGCCACAGATATTAAAAATATTGTAAAAGTTGTTCATAGCTACAACATTCCATTACTTGTTGATGAAGCACATGGACCACATTTAAAATTCAACAGCAAACTTCCAACTTGTGCAATGGATGCCGGAGCTGATATTTGTGCACAAAGCACTCACAAAATTACTAGTGCCCTCACTCAAGGATCATTTTTACATGTAAAATCAAAATATATTGAGCCAAGTAGAGTTCGTCAAGTTTTAAATTTACTTCAAACAACATCACCTTCATATATAATTTTGGCGTCTCTTGATTGCACAAGAAAACAATTAGCGTTAAATGGAGAAGAGTTAGTTGATAGAGCGATTGAGCTTGCCAACTATGCAAGAAATGAAATAAATAAAATTGATTCTCTATATTGTTTTGGTGAAGAGCTTAAGAATGGAAAAGGATTCTTTACATTTGATCCAACAAAGATAACAATCAATTGTAGAAAACTTGGAATAAGTGGATACGATCTTGAAAGTACGTTAGCTACAAAATATCACGTACAATTAGAAATGGCAGATATGTATAATGGATTGGCTGTTGGTTCATATGGTGATACAAAAGAAAGCATAGATGCTTTAATAAATGCACTGAAAGAAATTAGCTCAAGCATTACCAACAAAAACGAAAAGAAAATTGAAATAGATTTACCAAATATACCTAAACAAATTTTTACTCCACGTCA
>JAGHEJ010000053.1 GCA_017889345.1 Clostridiales bacterium
ACATAGATATGGAAGTTGAGTTAATAACACCAATAGCAATGGATGAAGGATTAAGATTTGCTATAAGAGAAGGTGGAAGAACTGTAGGTTCTGGAGTTGTTTCTAAAATAAATAAATAGTATTTAATTGTAAAGTAAATAGGGGCTAGATTTTCTAGTCTCATTTACTTTAACTATAGTAAAAATAAACTATTGAGTTATATTTTGATTTATAGTATAATTATATAGTTATGTGTATATAGAAAATGAGAATATATACTTTAGGTTAAGAAGTTACTCTAGTTTATAAAACTGTAGATATATAGAAGGAGGGAAAAAAATGAGCTTAAAACAGAAAATAAGAATAAAGCTTAAATCTTTTGATCATGTTATGCTTGATGGTGCTGTTTCTAAAATAGTTGAAACTGCAAATGGTACTGGAGCAAAGGTGTGTGGACCAATTCCTCTTCCAGTGAAGAAAGAAAAAATAACAATTTTAAGATCTCCACACAAATATAAAGATTCAAGAGAACAGTTTGAAATTAGAACACACAAGAGATTAATTGATATTGTTAATCCTACACCAAAAACTGTGGAAGCACTAATGAGATTAGATGTTCCTACAGGTGTAGATATAGAGTTGAAGTTATAGAATATTTTATGATTGATTGATAATAAAAATAATCAATCCGCTCATAAAAGGAGGAAGAAAGAAATGAAAAAATCGATACTAGGTCAGAAAATAGGAATGACACAGATATTTAGTGAGAATGGTAATATGATACCTGTTACTGTTGTGTTGGCTGAACCAAATGTTGTTGCTCAAGTTAAAACTCTTGATAAAGAAGGATATGATGCAATACAAGTTGGTTATGGATTAATAAGAGAAAAACTTGTAAATAACCCTAAAAAAGGTCATTTTAGAAAAGCTGGAATAGAGTTTAAAAGACATTTAAAAGAATTTAGATTAGAGGATTGCTCTACTTATGAAGTTGGATCAGAAATAAAGGTTGATGTGTTTTCTGAGGGAGAGAAAGTTGATGTAATAGGAACTTCAAAAGGAAAGGGATTTCAAGGAACAATTAAAAGATGGAATGGACATAGAGGACCAATGTCACACGGTTCTAAATTTCATAGATCAGTAGGTTCTATGGGAGCTTCATCAGATCCATCAAGAACATTTAAAAACAAGAAGATGCCTGGAAGAATGGGTGGAAGAAAGTGTACTGTCCAAAATCTTGAGATTGTTAAGATTATTTCAGAAAAGAATCTTATATTGATAAAAGGATGTATACCAGGTCCTAATAAATCTATAGTTCAAATTAGAGATTGTATAAAAAAAGGGAATAATTAGTGAAAGGAGGAAATTAAATGTCTAAAATAGCTGTTTATAATGTAGCGGGAGAAAAAGTTAGCGAATTGGAGTTAGCAAAAGATGTTTTCGATAGTGAAATAAAAGAATATGCCGTTCACCAAGTTGTAGTTGCACAGCTTGCAAATAAAAGACAAGGAACTCAATCAGCTAAGACAAGAGCTGAAGTTTCTGGTGGAGGTAAAAAGCCTTGGAGACAAAAAGGAACTGGAAGAGCGAGACAAGGATCTATAAGATCACCACAATGGGTACATGGTGGAGTTGTGTTTGCGCCAAAACCAAGAGATTATAGAATGAGTATTTCTAAATCTTTAAAAAGAGTAGCTATGAAATCCGTTTTAACTAGCAAAGTTAGAGAAGATAAAATGGTAGTTTTAAATGAAATTCAATTTGAAGTTCCTAAAACTAAGGAAATGGTTAAGTTGGTGGATAAATTTGAAGTAAACAAGAAAGCATTAGTTGTTACGGTTGATGTTAATAAAAATGTTTACAGATCAAGTACTAACTTAGAAAATGTTAAAGTTATACCGGTAAATAACATTAATGTATATGATTTATTGAAATATGAGAAGCTTATAATAACTCAAGATGCTGTTAAAAAACTTGAGGAGGTGTATTCTAATTGAAATTAACTAGTTATGATATAATTATTAGACCTGTTATAACTGAGAAGAGCATGTCTTTAATGGGTGAAAGAAAGTATACTTTTATCGTACATAAAGATGTAAACAAAATTCAAATAAGAAATGCTGTTGAAGAGATTTTTGGTGTTCAAGTTGATAAAGTATTTACTATGAATTACTTAGGTAAAAAGAAAAGAGTTAGATTCCATCAAGGAAAGAAATCTGATTATAAAAAAGCAATTGTTCAATTAAAAGTAGATAGTAAGGCAATAGAGTTTTTTAATTCTATGCAGTAAATGATTTTTAAAAAAAGGAGGAACGAATTTTGGGAATTAAGAAGTTAAATCCAACTACCCCTTCTCGTAGAAATATGACAGTTAATTCTTATGAAGAATTAACTACATGTAAACCAGAAAAATCTTTAGTATATGGATTAAGAAAAACTGGTGGTAGAAATGCTCAAGGTAAGATAACTGTAAGACATATTGGGGGCGGAAATAAAAGAAAGTACAGAATTATAGATTTTAAAAGAGATAAAGATAATGTTGTTGGAATAGTTAAAACTGTGGAGTATGATCCAAATAGATCAACCTTTATATCTTTAATATCTTATTTAGATGGTGAGAAAAGATATATTTTAACACCAAGTGGATTAAAAATTGGTGATAGAATAGTATCTGGAACTGATGTTGATATAAAACCAGGAAACTGTTTGCCTTTAAATAATATACCGGTAGGTACTATGGTGCATAATATTGAGCTTAAAAAAGGAAAAGGTGGTCAAATAGTGAGATCAGCTGGATTAGCAGCTCAACTTATGGCGAAAGAAGGAAATTATGCAACTTTAAGATTACCAAGTGGAGAAATGAGATATGTAAGAATTGAGTGCAGAGCTACAATTGGAGTTCTTTCAAATGAATCTCATTCTATAATAAGTATTGGTAAAGCTGGAAGAAATAGACATAAGGGTATTAGACCAACAGTAAGAGGATCTGTTATGAACCCTTGCGATCACCCGCATGGTGGAGGAGAAGGAAGGAGCCCTATTGGAAGACCAAGTCCAGTTTCACCTTGGGGAGTTCCTACTTTAGGATATAAGACAAGAAAGAATAAGAAATATTCAGATAAATTAATTGTTAGAAAGAGAAAATAAAATTTTTAATTAAGGAAGGAGGTTTTACTTTTGGGTAGATCTACAAAAAAAGGACCATTTATACAAAAGGTTTTATTAGATAGAATTTTAGAAATGAATAAAAATGGGGAAAAGAAAGTTATTAAAACTTGGTCAAGAAGTTCTACAATATTTCCAGAAATGATAGGACACACTATTGGTGTTCATGATGGAAGAAAGCACGTTCCAGTTTATATAACTGAAGATATGGTTGGTCACAAGTTAGGAGAATTTGCACTTACAAGAACTTATAAAGGTCACGTTGATCAAAAAACGTCTAGAGTTAGATAGAGAATATTAAGAGGAGTTGAGGATTTTGGATACTAAAGCAGTGGCTAAGTATATAAGAATGTCGCCTACTAAAATAAACGTTGTTTTAAAGTTAATAAGAGGAAAATCTGTTAATGATGCATATGCAATGTTACTTTGCACTGATAGAAGAGCTGTTAAAGTTGTAGAAAAGGTGTTAAAATCTGCTGTTGCTAATGCTGAAAACAATAATGGGCTTGACAAAAATACGCTTTTTGTAAAAGAAGCATATGTAAATAATGGTCCTATTTTAAAAAGGTTTAGACCTAGAGCTCAAGGGAGAGCTTTTAGAATAAATAAAAGAACAAGTCATATTACTGTTGTTGTAGGAGAAAATACAAAATAAAGGAGGTAACCAATTAAATGGGTCAAAAAGTTAATCCACATGGTTTAAGGGTTGGTATAGTTAAAGATTGGTCTTCTAAATGGTATGCAGATAAGAAAGATTTTGCAAGGTTTTTGGAAGAGGATTTTAAAATAAGAAAAGCGTTAAAGAAAAGATATTATTCTGCAGGTATTTCTAAGATAGAGATTGAGAGAAGTGTAAAAAAAATAAAAATAAGCATATATACTGCTAAACCAGGTGTTATAATCGGTAAAGGTGGATCAGGAATTGAATTAGTTAAATCAGAGGTTCAAAAGATAGATTCAAGTAACAGTAATATAGTTATAAATATAGTTGAGGTTAAAGCGGTTGATATGGATGCACAATTAGTTGCTGAAAATATTGCATCACAACTTGAGAGACGTGTGTCTTTTAGAAGAGCTATGAAGCAAGCTATGCAAAGAACTATGAAAATGAAAGCTATGGGTATTAAAACAGCTGTTTCAGGAAGACTTGGAGGAGCTGATATAGCTAGAACGGAACATTATCATGAGGGAACTATTCCTCTACAGACTTTAAGAGCTGATATAGATTATGGATTTGCTGAAGCGGACACAACATATGGAAAACTAGGTGTTAAAGTTTGGATATATAGAGGTAAAGTATTGCCAAACAAAAATAATACAAACAAGAGGGAAAAAGTGTAGAAAGGAGGAAAGAAGCTTATGTTAATGCCAAGAAGAGTTAAATATCGTAGAGTTCAAAAAGGGAGAATGAGAGGAAATTCTAAAGCAGGTACAAAAATAGCTTATGGAGATTATGCTTTAGTTGCTATGAGTAGTTCTTGGATTACAAGTAATCAGATAGAGGCTGCCAGAATTGCTATTAACAGATATATAAAAAGAGGTGGTAAATTACATATAAAAGTATTTCCTCATAAATCTGTTACTAAAAAGCCAGCTGAAGTGCGTATGGGATCAGGAAAAGGAGCTCCAGAGTATTTTGTTGCTGTAGTAAAACCAGGAAGAATTATGTTTGAATTATCTGGTGTATCTGAAGAACTTGCGAGAGAGGCTATGAGATTAGCTTCCCATAAATTACCTGTAAAAACTAAATTCTTAACAAGAAGAGATTTTGATGAAATGAGTGGTGGTGAATAATAACTATGAAAATTAGAGAATTAAATGATATAAGAAATTTAGATCTTCAAGAAATGAATAGTAAACTTATGGATTTAAAATCAGAACTTTTCAATTTAAGATTCCAGTTAACAGTGGGTCAATTAGAAAACCCTATGAGAATTAGAGAAGTTAAAAAATCTATTGCTCAAATTAAGACTATTATGAGAGAAGAAGAGATAAAACAATTAAGATAATAAGTAAGGAGGGTTTTAAGTGGAAAGAAATTCAAGGAAAGTTAAAATAGGAACAGTTGTTTCAGATAAAATGCAAAAAACTATTGTTGTTGCAGTTGAAGGAAAGAAAAAACATCCATTATATGGTAAGGTTCTTAAAGTTACTAATAAATTTAAAGCTCATGATGAGAATAATGACGCTAAAATTAATGATAAAGTTTTAATAATGGAAACAAGACCATTATCAAAAGAAAAAAGATGGAGATTAGTTGAGGTTTTAGAACGAGCTAAATAATTAGGGGAGAGGTAAGGATGATACAAGAATTAAGTAGATTAAGAGTTGCCGATAACACAGGTGCTAAAGAAGTAATGTGTATAAGAGTTCTAGGTGGATCTAGAAGAAAGAGTGGCAACATTGGAGATATCATAGTTGCTAGCGTTAAGAATGCATCACCAGGTGGCGTTGTAAAAAAAGGTGATGTTGTTAAAGCGATAATTGTAAGAACGGTTAAAGGTGTAGGACGTCCGGATGGTTCTTACATAAAATTTGATGATAATGCAGTAGTTATATTAAAAGATGATGGGCAACCAAGAGGTACAAGAATTTTTGGACCAGTAGCAAGAGAGTTAAGAGATAAGGATTGTATGAAGATACTTTCTTTAGCTCCAGAAGTTTTATAATTTGGAGGTCATAAAATGCATGTTAAAAAGAATGACACGGTTTTAGTTCTTTCTGGTAAAGATAAAGATAAAATTGGTGAAGTTTTAAAAGTTAATCCTAAAAAAAATACAGTGATTGTAAGTGGCGTAAATATTGTAACTAAACATAAGAAACCAAGTCGTGAAAATATGCAAGGAGGAATAATAAAAGTTGAAGCTCCTATAAATGCATCTAAAGTTATGCTATATTGTAATAAATGTAAAAAAACGACAAGAATCAAACATGAATTTTTAAATGATGGAAGCAAGGTAAGAGTTTGCAGACACTGTAGTGAAAATTTATAAATGAAAGGAGTTTGTAAAATTTGTCTAGATTAAAGGAGAAATATACTAACGAAATAGTTAGTAGTTTAATAGAAAAATTTGGTTATAAGAATCAAATGCAAGTTCCTAAAGTAGAAAAAATCGTTATAAATATGGGAGTAGGAGAAGCTAAAGATAACGTAAAAACTTTAGAAGCTGCAGTTAATGATTTACAGTTAATATCAGGTCAGAAACCAGTTGTATGTAGAGCGAAAAAATCAATTTCAAATTTTAAATTAAGAGAAAATATGCCTATAGGATGTAAGGTTACATTAAGAAAAAATAGGATGTATGATTTTATAGATAAATTGTTAAATGTTGCTTTACCACGTGTAAGAGATTTTAGAGGAGTTTCTGAAAAAAGTTTTGATGGAAGAGGAAACTATACACTAGGATTAAAAGAACATTTAATATTCCCTGAAATAGAGTATGATAAAATTGACAAAATAAGAGGTCTAGAGGTTATATTTGTTACAACTGCTAAGACTGATGAAGAAGCTAGAGAATTATTGAGATTTTTAGGAATGCCATTTGCTAATTAATTTATAAATAAGGAGGTAAAATTGTGGCACGTAAGGCAATAATTGAAAAATGGAAAAAACCTGCTAAGTATAAAACAAGAGTTTATACAAGATGTAATTTGTGTGGTAGACCACATGCTGTATTAAGAAAATTTGGTATATGTAGAATTTGTTTCAGAGAATTAGCGTATAAAGGTCAAATTCCTGGATGTACAAAATCAAGTTGGTAAAAGTAGAAAGGAGGCACAAATAGATATGGTAATGACTGATCCGATTGCGGATTTATTGACTAGAATAAGAAATGCTAATACTATAAGACGTGAAATTTTAGAAGTTCCAACTTCTAAAATAAAGAAGGAAATTTTGAGAATTTTATTAGATGAAGGATATATAAAATCATACGAAGATTATAATGATGGGGTTGTTCCTATGATTAA
The DNA here is from genome assembly GCA_017889345.1 of Clostridiales bacterium. Lineage (GTDB taxonomy): Bacteria > Bacillota > Clostridia > Clostridiales > Clostridiaceae > Dwaynesavagella. The sequence goes on from JAGHEJ010000053.1 coordinate 7,114, forward strand.
AATCAATTTAAAATATGGTAGAAATAATGAAAAAGTTATAACAGGACTTAAAAGAATTTCTAAACCTGGACTTAGAGTTTATTGTAAGAAGGACAATATACCACGTGTACTTAGTGGATTAGGAATAGCTATAATATCAACATCTAAAGGAATGATGGTTGATAGGGAAGCTAGAAAATTAGGATTAGGCGGAGAAGTTATTTGTTATATTTGGTAAGAAAAGTTTTATAGGAGGTATTTAATATGTCTAGAGTTGGTAAATTACCTATAATTTTACCAAATGGAGTTGAAGTAAAAGTTGATTCTAGCAATGTTGTTACAGTAAAAGGGAGTAAAGGTGTTTTGGTAAAGAAAATGCCAGGAGAGGTAGTTATAAAACAAGAGGAACAACAAATAATCGTTGAAAGAAAAAATGATAATAAACATAATAGACAAATGCATGGATTAACAAGAGCTCTTATTTTCAATATGGTAAATGGTGTTTCTGAAGGATATCAAAAAACTTTGGAATTAAATGGTGTTGGATATAGAGCACAACTTAAAGGTAAAAATATTGTTTTAAATTTAGGATATTCACACCCAGTAGAAATTTTAGGGGTTGAGGGTATTACATATGAAGTTCCAAATCAAACTCAAATAGTTGTCAAAGGAATCGACAAACAGTTGGTAGGAGAGGTTGCAGCTAAAATTAGACAATGGAGAAAACCAGAACCTTATAAAGGTAAAGGGATTAAATATTCTGATGAGATTATAAGAAGAAAAGAAGGTAAGACTGGTAAGAAGTAATATCTAAAATATAGAAAGGAGAGAAGAATGTGATTAAGAAATTCGATAAAGTATCAAAGAGAAAAAGAAGACATTTAAAAATTAGGAAAAAAATATCTGGAACAGCAGTTATTCCAAGATTGTGTGTATTTAGAAGTGCTAAGAACATATATGCTCAGTTAATAGATGATGAAAATGGAGTTACATTAGTATCAGCTTCTACACTTGATAAAGATTTTAGTGGAGTTGGAAGTAACAAAGAAGCAGCAAGAGAAATAGGAAAAAAGATAGCGCAAAAAGCAATTCAAAAAAATATAACAAGTGTTGTATTTGATAGAAATGGATATTTATATCATGGAAGAGTTTCTGAATTAGCTGAAGGTGCAAGAGAAGAAGGTTTACAATTTTAATGCTAGGGGAGGTAAATCAAGGTGAAATCTAAAGGGAATGTTTCGGAACTAAAAGAAAAAGTAGTATTTATAAATAGAGTTACTAAAGTAGTAAAAGGTGGTAGAAACTTTAGATTTAGTGCATTAGTAGTTGTTGGAGATGGTAAAGGATATGTTGGAGTTGGTACTGGTAAATCAGCAGAAGTACCAGATGCAATAAGAAAGGGAATCGAAGACGCTAAGAAAAATTTAATTTATGTTCCTATTATTAAAGATACTATACCACATGAAGTAGCAGGTACATTTGGAAGATCTAAAGTTTTGATAATGCCGGCCAGAAAAGGTACAGGTATTATAGCTGGTGGACCTGTTAGAAGTGTTATAGAATTAGTAGGAATAAAAAATGTTACAGCTAAATCATTAGGTTCTAATAATCCTAAAAATGTTGTTGAGGCTACATTTAATGCATTATTATCTTTAAGAACACTAGATAAGATAGCAGAGCTTAGAGATAAAAGTGTTGCACAAATAATAAGTTAGGAGTTATTAAAATGAATAAAATAAGGATTCGTTTAAAAAGAAGTCTAATTGGTAGAAGGAAAGATCAAAAAGATACTGTTTACGCCTTAGGATTAAAGAAAATTGGTAATGTTGTAGAGCATGAGAAAAGTTCGCAAATCCTTGGAATGGTAAATAAGGTTAAATTTTTATTAGAAATCGTTGAGATATAAGGAGGTTTTAATAATGAAATTACATGAATTAAAACCAGCTCCTGGAAGTAAAAAGACAAGTAAAAGGCTTGGACGAGGTACAGGATCAGGATTGGGAAGAAATTCAGGTAAAGGAGAAAAAGGTCAAAAATCTAGAAGTGGCGGAGGCGTTAGATTAGGATTTGAAGGTGGTCAGATGCCATTATATAGACGTGTACCTAAAAGAGGATTTACTAATATTCATAGAAAAGAGTATGCTATTTTAAATTTAGACAGATTAAATATATTTGAAAACGGAGTAGAAGTTACAGAACAAGTTTTACTAAAGAAAAAGCTAATTAGTGATTTAAAAAATGGTGTAAAGATTCTTGCAAAAGGTGAGTTGGAGAGGAGTTTAAGTATAAAGGTTTCTAAATTTTCACAGGCTGCTAAAGAGAAAATTGAAGCTGCTGGTGGAAAAGTAGAGGTGATTTAGACGTAATGTTTAAAATTTTAAGTAATGCCTTTAAAGTCGAAGATTTAAGAAAGAGGATATTATTTACTTTATTTATTGTTGTTGTTTTTAGATTAGGAAATTATATCCCTATACCAGGGGTAGATACTGAAAGTTTAAAACAATTAACTTCGACAGGATTATTTGGATTTTATGATTTAATATCTGGTGGTGCTTTAGAAAGGTTCAGCATATTTGCTTTAGGGGTTGTACCGTATATTAATGCTTCGATTATAGTTCAATTACTTTCTATGTCTATCTCTAAATTTGAACAATTATCTAAAGAAGGTGAAGAAGGAAGGAAAAAACTTCAAAATATAACAAGATATTTAGCAATTTTTTTAGCATTTATTCAAGCTTATGGTTCTTATTTGTTGATTTCTAATGCTGGAGCTATAGTGGATAAATCTATATTATCACTTGTTTTTATTGTAGTTACTCTTGTTACCGCATCTACGCTTCTTGTGTGGATAGGTGATCAGGTAAGTTTACATGGTATAGGTAATGGGGTATCATTATTTATATTTGTTAATATAGTATCTAGATTTCCTACTATGTTTTTGCAAATTGAAGCTTTTCGTAAAGCAGGAGAAGTTGGAATAATTGAAATTGTAATATTTGCTATTGTAGCGTTAGCACTCCTTGTATGGACAATATATATGAATTTGGCAGAAAGAAGAGTTACAGTACAATATGCAGGGAAACAAATTGCTGGTAGAAGCGTTGGTAACCAGGCACATATACCTTTTAGTATAACTGGTTCAGCTGTAATTGCTATAATATTTGCAACTTCTGTTCTTCAATTTCCTGCAACAGTTGGTGCATTTTTTTCTCAAGATGCATGGATAAATCGAGTTCTTGTAAATGGAACGTATAGTCCATTTAAAATAAATTCTCCATTATATATAGTATTGTTTGCAATATTAATAATATTTTTTACCTGGTTTTATACTCAGGTTACATATAAACCTGATGAAATGGCAGAAAATATGAGTAAGTCTTCTGGGTTTATTCCAGGTATCAGACCAGGTGAGGCAACTGCTAGATATGTTGAAAGAATATTAGATAGGATTTCAATAATAGGTGGAGTTTTTGGTGCAATTTTAGCATTATTTCCAATATTTATGGATTTATTTACTCCATTTAAGGGATTACAATTTGGTGGTACAATGCTTTTGATATTAATTGGTACTGCAACAGATACTATGAGACAAATAGAGTCTCAGTTGATTTTAAGACATTATCAAGGATTCTTAAAGTAATTTGGAGATAATCTTATGAAAATATTATTAATAGGACCGCCGGGTGTTGGTAAAGGAACTCAGTCTGAATTAATATGTTCTTTTTATAAATTAAATCATATTTCTACAGGAAATATTTTGCGTAAACATATTGATGAACAAACTGAATTAGGGAAGTTTATTAGCAGTTTTAAAATTCACGAAGGCAATTTTGTTCCAGATGATTTAATTAATAATTTAATTAAAGATATGAAACATGATGGATTGTTAGAAAATTCATATTTACTCGATGGTTATCCAAGAACCATTGATCAATCAGTGTTTTATGTTAACAATATAATTAGCAATTTAAATGAATGTATTGCTATATATTTAGATGCCGATAGAGATTATATTATAAATAGGATTATGAAAAGAAGAATATGTAATAAATGTGGTCGTATTTATAATTTATCACAATATAATCATAAATTTAGTGACAATGTTTGTAGTAAGTGTGGAGGAAAATTAATTCAGAGGTTAGATGATAATATAGATGTGTTTAAAAATAGATTAGAGATATACGATAAGACTACTAAGGATGTTGTTAGATATTTTAAAGAGTTAAAGGTATTATTTGAGGTAAATGCTTTGGGTGAAATTAAAGATGTTTTTAATAGAATTAAAAATGTTATAGGAGAATATTATGATTCATATTAAAAGTGATAGAGATATTACTTTGATGAAAAAAGCTGGTAATATAGTAAGGGATACATTAAATTTAGTAGGATCACTTGTTAAACCAGGAGTAAGTACTAAATATCTTGATAAAAAAGCTGAAGAATATATATTAAATTGTGGGGCAATACCTTCTTTTAAAGGATACTATGGTTTTCCTGCAACACTATGTATTTCTATTAATAATGAGGTTATTCATGGTATACCTTCCGATAGAATTATAAAAGATGGAGATATTGTGAGTGTGGATTGTGGAGCTAATATATGTGGATTCCATGCTGATGCAGCTAGAACATTTCCTTGTGGAAATATTTCAGAAGAGGCTAGTGATCTAATAAAAATTACAGAAGAGAGTTTTTTTCAAGGATTTAAATATGCTAAAGAAGGTAATAGAGTCGGTGATATTTCTAGTGCTATTCAAGAATATGTTGAAAGTAATGGGTATTCGGTAGTTAAAGCATTTACAGGTCATGGTATTGGAAGAGAGCTTCATGAAGCTCCAGAAGTTCCTAATTTTGGGAAGAAGGGATTTGGAGCTTTATTAAAAAAGGGAATGGCTTTAGCAATTGAACCTATGGTAAATATAGGAACGGAACATATAAGAGTATTGGATGATAATTGGACGGTGGTTACGCAAAATGGAAAATTATCAGCTCATTATGAAAATACTATAATAATAACATTAGATGGATCAGAAATTATAACATTATAATTTATATAAATGGATGAGATCATCATATCAATAATTATAGGAGGGTTAAAGAAATGGCTAAAGATGATATTATAGAGATGCAGGGGATAGTTAAAGAATCTTTACCTAATGCCATGTTTCAAGTAGAACTTGAAAGCGGACATATGATTCTTGCGCATATTTCAGGAAAATTAAGAATGAATTTTATAAGAATAATTCCTGGAGATAAAGTAAAGATAGAGATGTCTCCGTATGATTTAACCCGTGGTAGAATAACTTGGAGAGCTAAGTAATTTATGGGAGGATATTATTGTGAAGGTTAGAGCATCTGTTAAACCTATGTGTGAAAAATGTAGAATTATAAAACGAAAAGGTAAAGTAATGGTAATATGTGAAATACCAAAACATAAACAAAAACAAGGGTAGTATACGGAGGTGAAAATATAAAATGGCTAGAATTTCAGGGATAGATATTCCTAAAGAAAAGAGAGTTGAAATAAGTTTAACTTATATATATGGTATAGGATTATCAACTTCAAGAAAAATTTTAAAAGCAACTAATATAAATGCTGATACAAGAGTTAAAGATTTAACTGAAGATGAGATTAATTCTATAAGGGATTTTATAAATAAGAATTTGAAAGTTGAGGGAGATTTAAGGAGAGATGTTGCCCTTAATATAAAGAGACTTATAGAAATTGGATGTTATAGAGGTATAAGACATAGAAAAAGATTACCTTTAAGAGGTCAAAGAACAAAAACTAATGCTAGAACTGTTAAAGGTCCAAGAAAGACAATAGCAAATAAGAAAAAGTAAGGAGGTAGAATATTAAATGGCAGTTCAAAAAGCTAAAAAGGTTAATAGACGTAAAAAAGATAAGAAAAACGTAGATCGTGGTTCAGCTCATATTAAATCAACATTTAATAATTCAATTGTTACATTAACAGATACAAATGGTAATACATTAGCATGGTCAAGTGCTGGAGCTTTAGGTTTTAAAGGATCAAGAAAAAGCACTCCTTATGCAGCTCAAATGGCAGCAGAAACTGCAGCAAAGGGAGCTATGGAGCATGGACTTAAGAGTATAGAAGTATATGTAAAAGGTCCAGGTTCAGGGAGAGAAGCTGCAATAAGATCATTACAAGCAGCAGGATTGGAGATTACTTTGATAAAAGATGTAACGCCTATTCCTCATAATGGATGTAGACCACCTAAGAGGAGAAGGGTATAATTTGGAGGTGTAATATGGCAAAGTATAATGGTCCACAGTGTAAATTATGTAGAAGAGAAGGAACTAAGTTGTTTTTAAAGGGAGATAGGTGCTATTCTACTAAATGTGCAGTTGTAAGAAGACAAAGTGCAGGAGCTCCTGGACAACATGGTCAAACTAGAAAGAAATTATCAAACTTTGGATTACAACTAAGAGAGAAACAAAAAGCTAAGAGAATATATGGTGTATTAGAAAAGCAATTTAGGATAATTTATAATAGCGCTGATAAAAAAGTAGGAGTTACTGGTGAAAATTTAATTAGTTTTCTTGAAATGAGATTAGATAATGTTGTTTTCAAATTAGGATTTGCAAATTCTAGAAAAGAAGCTAGACAATTGGTATCTCATGGTCATTTTTGTGTGAATGGTAGAAAAGTAGATATACCATCTTATAGAGTTAAGGTTAATGATATCGTAGAAGTTAGGGAGAAAAGTCGTTCTACAGAGAAATTTAAAGCTTTGTTTGAAAATAATAAAACATTACCGTTATGGTTAGCTATAGATGGTGAAAGCTATAGAGGAAAAGTTGTAGCTGTACCATGTAAAGAAGATTTAAATGTTCAATTTAATGAAACTTTAATTGTAGAGTTTTACAGCAAGTAAAATTTTAATCAGTTGCCCTTAAAAATATATATTAAGGGAGGGGTTTATATATGTTTGATATTGAAACACCTAGGATCGAATGTGTTGAGTCTAATGAAAATGGGACCTATGGTAAATATGTAGTAGAGCCTCTAGAAAGAGGTTATGGTACTACACTTGGTAATTCTTTAAGGAGAATATTATTGTCGTCTTTACCTGGAGTTGCAACTACATCTGTTAAAATTGATGGAGCTTTGCATGAATTTTCTACAATAAAAGGTGTAAAAGAAGATGTAACTGAGATAATTTTAAATATTAAAGAATTAGCTTTGCGTATGGATGAAGAAGGAAGTAAAGTGCTTTACCTTGATGTTAAGGGTAGTAGGGTTGTTACGGCCGGAGATATACAAGTAGATGATGGAATTGAAATTATAAATAAGGATTTACATATTGCGACACTTGAAGATGATGGTCATTTAAACATGGAAATTACAATTAACAAAGGTAGAGGTTATGTTCCTCAAAATAAAAATAAAATTGAAAATAGTATAGGATATATTCCAATAGATTCTATATATACTCCTGTTAAAAGAGTTAATTTTATGGTAGAAAATACTAGGGTAGGTCAAATTACAGATTATGATAAATTAACTATAGAAGTATGGACAAATGGATCTATAAAAGTTGATGAGGCTATAAGTTATTCTTCAAAAATATTAATTGAACATTTTAAATTATTTTTAGGTTTGACAAAAGAAGCAAATGAAGTTGTTGTTATGGTTCAAAAAGAGGAAGATAAAAAAGAGAAAGTTCTTGAAATGACAATTGAAGAATTGGATTTCTCTGTAAGAAGTTATAATTGTTTGAAGAGAGCAGGTATTAATACTGTTCAAGAACTTGCACAAAAATCTTTAGAAGACATGATGAAAGTAAGAAATCTTGGTAAAAAATCCTTGGAAGAGGTTGAAAAGAAATTAAAAGACTTAGGATTAAGTTTAAGACAAAGTGATGAATAGTAATAGGAGGTGTTTTACATGGCTTGGCAAAGAAAATTAGGTAGACCAACAGATCAAAGAATAGCTATGCTTAAGAACCTTGTAACAAGTTTTTTAAAGCATGGTAAGATTGTTACAACAGTAACAAGAGCTAAAGAAACTCAAAAGTTAGCAGAAAAGATGATAACTCTTGCAAAAAAAGGAGATTTACATGCAAGACGTCAAGTGTTATCTTTTGTAAAGGATCAATCAGTTACAAAAGCTTTATTTGATGATGTTGCTTCAAGATATAATGAAAGAAATGGTGGATATACTAGAATAGTTAAGCTTGGACCAAGAAGAGGCGATGGCTCTGAGATGGCTGTTTTAGAATTAGTATAATTTCTGTTTTCGAGGAATTAAGAAGTTTATCTTAATTTCTCTTTTTGTTTTTTAAGGAAACTTTGGTATAATGAGTATTACAAATAAATTTGCAAAAGGAAAATATTATGGGAAATTGTATTGAAATCATAAATGTTTCTTTTAAATATGATGAGTGTGAGGAATTTGTTCTTAAAAATATAAATCTTACTATAAATGAAGGGGATTTTGTTTGTGTTGTTGGGGGAAATGGTTCTGGAAAATCTACTCTCTCTAAATTAATTAATGGAATTTATGAACTTAAATATGGTGATATATTTGTAAATTCTATGAGTGTTAGAGATGCTAGTAATATTTTAAATATTAGAAAAATTCTTTCTATTGTTTTTCAAAATCCAGATAATCAAATTGTTTCTACTCTTGTTTTAGATGATGTGGTTTTTGGTCTTGAAAATATTTTAAATGATAGGGAAGAGATTGAGCGTAGGGTTTATGATGCTTTGAAAAAAGTTAATATGATAGAGTATAAAGATCATAATACAAATATGTTATCTGGTGGACAAAAACAAAGAGTTTCTATTGCTGGAGTTTTGTCTATGATGCCTAGGTATATTATTTTTGATGAGTCTACTTCTATGTTAGATCCTAATGGGAAAAAAGAGATATTATCAATTCTTAAAGATTTAAATGAAGTTTATGGAATAACTATTATTCTTATAACTCATTTTATAGAGGAATGTCTTTTATCAAATAGGGTTGTTGTTTTAAGTAATGGAAGTATTAAGTATGATGGTAAACCTCGAGATATTTTATATGATGAAAAATTTTTAGAAGAGAATAATTTAGATACCACTCCTTCTTGTAAAATTTCTAATATTTTGAAAAAACATGGGATTTATAAGGGAAATAATATATTTAATTTGGAGGAGCTTGAAGATTTATTATGTCGATTGAATTTAAAAATGTAGGGTATACGTATCTTAAAAATACTCCTTTTGAAAATAGAGTTTTAAAAGATGTAAATTTTAAAATAAATGAAGGGGAAGTTGTTTCTATTATTGGACACACTGGAAGTGGGAAATCTACTCTTGTTCAGCTTATGAATTTACTTTTAAAAGGTTTTGATGGGGATATTATTATAGATTCTATAAATTCAAAGGATAAAAAGGTTAAGTTATCTGAAATGAGAAAAAATTTTGGATTTTCTTTTCAATATCCAGAGTATCAGTTTTTTGAAGAAACTATATATAAAGATATTTCCTTTTCTCTTAAGATTCGTGGATTTAGTGAGGAAGAAATTGAGAGGAAAATAAGGTATGCTATGAACATGGTTTCTCTTGATTTTAATAAGTATAGAGATAAGAATCCTTTTGAAATTAGTGGAGGGGAAAAAAGAAGGGTTTCTCTTGCTTCAATGCTTGTACTTGATCCTAAATATATTATTTTAGATGAACCAACTGTTGGGCTTGATCCTAAAACTTGTGAAGAGATAATTTTAATAATAGAGAGGCTTAATAAGGAGTTTAATAAAACAATCATTATAGTAACTCATATTATGGATTTAGTTTTTAGACTTTCAAATAGGGTTATGCTTTTAAATAAAGGAGAGCTTATAAAGTTTGAGGATACTTATGAATTTTTTAATGATAAGGATATGATGGAAAAATATTTAATTGAGCCTCCATATTTAGTAGAATTAAATGAAAAATTAAAAAAAATGGGAATTAATTTAGAAACTTGTCCAAGAAATATTAATGATATGGGAAACAAGTTATGTGAAGTTCTTAAAAATAAGAGGGAAATTAAATGATTGATAACATTATAATTGGTCAGTATGTAAAAAGTGATTCTTTTATACATAAGCTTGATCCAAGAACAAAAATAATTTTAAATATATTTTATATAATTGGTATATTTTTCATAAATAGTTTAATTGGATATTTAGGGTATTTTTTTATAATATTTTTTATAACTTTATTATGTAAAATTAGGTTTTATCATATTTTAAAAGCATTAAAGACCATAAGTTTATTTATAGTTTTTACCTCTTTATTTAATATATTTTTCATAAAAGAGGGGGAAGTTATTTTAAGTTTAGGGTTTGTAGAAATTTATGATGGAGCTATAATGACTTCTATTTTTATAGCTTTAAGAGTTATATTTTTAATATTAGGGTCAACTATTTTAACCTTAACAACTTCTCCAACAGAACTTACAGATGGATTTGAATCTTTAATGAAGCCATTATATAAATTAAAAGTTCCTGTTGGGGAAATTTCTCTTATGATAAGCATTGCTTTAAGATTTATTCCAACTCTTTTAGATGAAACGGATAAAATAATTAAAGCTCAAAAATCTAGAGGGGTTGATTTTGAAAGTGGAAATTTAGTAGAGAAAATTAAAAATATTATTCCTATTTTAATTCCTCTTTTTGTAAATTCCTTTAGACGTGCAGATGAGCTAGCTATTGCAATGGAATCTAGGTGTTATAATGGGAGTGAAAATAGATTTAAGTTTCGTGTTTTAAAATTTTCCATAAATGATTATTTAAGTTTTGTTGTATTTATATTAGTTATAGTTTTACTTTCTTTTTTATAGGTGATTGATTTGAATATTTGTTTAAAAATTTCATATTTAGGAAGTAATTATTTTGGTTTTCAGAAGCAACCAGATAAAATAACAATTCAAGGAGTTTTAGAAACTACATTTTTAAATATTTTTCATAGAGAGATAAAAATTATAGGGTGTAGTAGAACAGATGCTGGAGTTCATGCAAAGGAGTTTTATTGTAATTTTCATATTGAAAACTTTTTTGTTCCATACAAAAATATAAAAAATGCAATGAATGTACATCTTCATTATGATATAAGAATTCTTGATTGTTATGAGGTTTCAGAGGATTTTCATTCTAGGTATTTTGCTAAAAAGAAAGAGTATGAGTATAAAATATTTAATGGAGAAGTTTTATCTCCATTTAAATATTTAGATCATATGTATTTTAAGTTTCCCTTAGATTTTAATAAAATGAGTTATGCTTGTAAGTATTTTGAGGGAACACATGATTTTAAAAGTTTTACGAGTAAAGGTAGTAGTGTTAAAACAACCATAAGAACTATTTTTAAAAGTGAATTATATAAAGAGGAAGATGTTATAATTTATAAGGTTTTAGGTGATGGGTTTTTATATAATATGGTTAGAATAATAGTAGGAACTTTAATTATGGTTGGTCAAGGGAGAATAAAAGAGAGTGATATATTAAGTATAATTAAATCTAAAGAAAGGGGAAAAGCTGGATTTGTAGCGGATTCAAAAGGGCTTTGCTTAAAAAAAGTTTTTTATGATAATTGACATACTAAGTAAAGTTTATTATAATACTAATGTTATGTATAATTTAGATTAACAAATCCACTGCCCCGGATTTTTTTATAAATAAACAATTATTTTGTAGGAGGAAATTATGAAGTCATATTTACCAAAAAAAGATGAAGTTCAAAAAGACTGGTATGTTGTTGACGTAGAAGGAATGGTTCTTGGAAGAGCTGCAAGTCAAATAGCTTCTATTTTAAGAGGGAAGCACAAGCCAGAATTTACACCAAATGTTGATGTAGGAGATTTTGTAATAGTAGTTAATGCTGACAAAATTGTATTAACAGGAAATAAACTTGAACAAAAAACTTACAAGTATCACACTGGATATCCAGGAGGACTTAGAGAAATACCTTATAAAAAGTTCCTAGACAAAAAGCCTGAGTTTTTATTTTATGAAGCTGTAAGAAGAATGCTTCCAAGAGGACCACTTGCAAAAGCTCAATTAAAGAAACTTAAAGTATTTAAAGGTTCAGAACATAACCATCAAGCTCAAAATCCTAAAGAGTTGAAATTAAAATATTAATTTGAAGGGAGGATTATTTAATGAGTAAGATTCAATATATGGGAACTGGAAGAAGAAAGAAATCAGTAGCTAGAGTTTTTATAGTTCCTGGAAATGGAAATATAACAATAAATAAAAGAAGTATGGATGATTATTTTGGGTTAGATACTTTAAAATACATAGTTAATCAACCATTAGTTTTGACAGATACATTATCAAGATATGATATTAAGGTTAATGTTAATGGTGGAGGGTTTACAGGTCAAGCTGGAGCTATAAGACATGGAATATCAAGAGCTTTGATAAAGCTAGATGAAAATTTAAGACCGACTCTTAAGAAAGCAGGATTTTTAACAAGAGATCCAAGAATGAAAGAAAGAAAGAAATATGGTCTTAAGAAAGCTAGAAGAGCTCCTCAGTTCTCTAAGAGATAATGGATTTATTTTGGAAAGTTCAAACCCTTGTTTGAACTTTTTTTGTTTACATAAAATTAATTAAAAATGTTAAACATAAGTGGGAAGAAATAAATTAAGAGAAGGAGTTTTAAAATGAAGTTATTTAATTTATTTAAAATTCTTACTTTAAGTGTGTTTATTTTTTTAATTTTTACCCTAAATGTTAATTGTATGGAGTCATCGAAAATTATTTTAATTGATCCAGGTCATGGTGGAATAGATGGAGGAGCTGTGTCTTCTTCTAATACTTTAGAGAAGGATTTAAATCTTCAAATTTCTTTAAAATTAAGAGAAGTTTTAGAATGTAGCGGATATAAAGTTTTTATGACAAGAGAAACAGATTCTTGTCTTTCTAATAGTGAAAACGTTAAGCAAAATAAAAGAGAAGATTTAAGTAAGAGATGTAAAATGAAAAGAGATGTGGGATGTGATGTATTTATAAGTATACATATGAATAAGTTTCCAGATTCATCGGCAAAGGGATCTCAAGTTTGGTATCCAATTTATAGTGAAAAAAGTAAGAAATTAGCTTTAAATATGCACAACCATTTTAAACAAACATTAAATCAAAATAATAATAGACAGCCTAAAGGTGTTAAAAATGATTATGTAATCTTAAGAGATGGATATGAGGGAGCATCTATTATAGTTGAGTGTGGATTTATTTCTAATAATGAAGAAGAATTAAAATTAAAAAGTGAAGAGTATCAATATGAATTGTGTAATGCTATGGCCCTTGCAATTAATGACTATTTTAGTGGAGGTAATTTAAATTGATTTTTAAGTTTAAGGGAAAAATACAATCAAATAATTTTATAGATAATTTACTTGCAAAATCACCAGGAAATATTGTTGTTATTAGACCAATTTATTATAAGGAAATAAAGAAGGCGGAGATTTCTTTAGCTATATTAAATTTAATTATAGAAAAGCTTGAATCTTTATATAATGGGAATTTAACTTTTAAAATGGTTATGAGTGATGAAGATGGTCCTATTGTATTTATTGTTATAAATAAGGATTCTTTTAGTTTGAAACATGATTTAGCTATATTTGAAGATGAGGATGAACTTGGAAAACTCGGAGTTTATATGGTTTATGATAAAATTGAGAATAGATTCATAAAAAGAAGTGAAGCCAATTGCGATTATAGAGTATGTCCAATATGTAGAGATGAATATATTAATTGTGATATAAATAAAAAGCATTCAAGAGAGGAAATAATTAAATTTTTAAGTTCAAAATATTCAGAACTTAGAAAGGAATTTTTTTCTGTTATTTAATTGAATATATGAGATAAAAGATTTACACTAATTATTGTAAAAATAGTTATATATGTATTTATAGATATAGTATATTTATTAATGAATTAAAATTTTATTTTTATAAGTCAATTAATAGAACTAAAATAGTGTTGTTTTTGTTTATTAGGGAGGAAGGCTTAGTATGATAAAAGGTATTTCGGCATCTAAGGGTTATGCCATAGGGAAAGTATTTATAAAAAAACATATAGAGATAAATATAAATAATCTTAAAATTGAAAATATAGATGAGGAAATAAATAAATTAGATAGAGCATTAAATTCTACAAGAAATCAACTTGAAACTTTAAGAAAAAAAATTGAAGAGGAAGTTGGTAAGGAAGAATCTTTAGTATTTGAAAGTCACCAAATAATTCTTGATGATCCTGAGTTTATTGATAAAGCTAAAGAAATGATAAAGAATAATAGTGTAAGTGCTGACTATGCAATCGATACTGTAAAAAAAGAATTAGTTGTTATTATGGAAAGTATTGATGATGAGTACATGAGAGAAAGAGCTGCTGATATTAAAGATGTATCAGATAGAATTGTTAGAAATATTTTAGGTATAGAAGATGAGGTTAATATAACTGAGTATAATACCGTAGTTGTTGCTCATGATTTAACACCATCAGATACGGCTCAACTTGATAAGAATAAAGTCTGTGCATTCTTAACAAATATTGGAGGAAAAACTTCACATTCTGCTATAATGGCAAGAACTATGGAAATACCAGCAATTGTTGGAATGAATAATATAACTGAAGTTGTTAAAAATGGAGATACCATACTTGTAAATGGTGTTGAAGGATATGTAATAATAAATCCAAAAGATTCGGAAATTAAAGAATTTGAAAATTATATAAGAAGTTACAATGAGGAAAAAGAGAAGTTAAAAGCTTTAAAAGATGTTAAAATATATGATAAAAATAATAGACAAATTGAAATTTGTGGAAATATTGGTTCTACAAAAGATGTGGACCAAGTATTAGAAAATGGTGGAGATGGAATAGGTTTATTTAGAACAGAGTTTTTATATATGGATAGAAGTAATATGCCAAGTGAAGAGGAGCAGTTTAATTCTTATAAAGTAGTTCTTGAAAAAATGAACGGTAAGCCTGTTGTAATAAGAACTCTTGATATTGGAGGAGACAAGAAACTTGATTATTTAGATCTTGGAGAGGAAATGAATCCATTTTTAGGATATAGAGCTATAAGACTTTGTTTAGATAGAGTTGATATATTTAAAATGCAGTTAAGAGCACTTTTAAGAGCTTCTATATATGGAAACCTTAAGATAATGTTTCCTATGATTTCTTCAATTGAAGAATTTAGACAAGCAAAGAAAATTTTAGAAGAGTGTAAACAAGAGCTTATAAGTGAGGGAGTAGTTGTTAGTGATTCAATAGAAGTTGGAATTATGGTTGAAATACCATCAGCTGCTGTTTCTGCTCGTGAATTTGCAAAAGAAGTTGATTTCTTCTCTATTGGAACTAACGATTTAATTCAATATACATTAGCTTGCGATAGAATGAATGAAAAAGTATCTTATTTATATAATCCAATGCATCCATCTGTACTTTCTCTTATAAAAATGACCATAGATGGTGCTCATGCTGAAGGGAAATGGGTTGGAATGTGCGGAGAAATGGCTGGAGATGAGGAAGCTATTCCAACACTTCTTGAATATGGATTAGATGAGTTTTCAATGTCAGCTACATCAATTTTATCAGCAAAGAAACAAATACTAGATATTCTTAAAAAATAAGGATTATTTTAAGAGGGTGAAACTTTATGGTAACCATTATAAAAAATGTTGAAGTTTATGCACCTGAGAGTTTAGGCACAAAAGACGTAGTATTTTTGTTTGATAAGATAGAGGGTCTTTACGATACAATAAATGAAATTAATCCACTTATTGAATGTGAGGTTATAGATGGAAGTGATTTTATAATGTTTCCAGGTTTAATTGATTCTCACGTTCATATTACAGGTGGAGGGGGTGAAGCTGGATTCAAAAGCAGAACTCCCGAAATTAGTATTATAGATTTAATAAGTGCAGGTATTACTACGGTTGTTGGATGTTTAGGAACAGATAATGTTTGTAGGAATATGAAAAACTTAATTGCTAAAGCATATGGTCTTGAAGAAGAGGGAATGAGTTCTTATGTTTATACGGGATCTTATGAAATTCCTGTAAAGACAATTACAGGAGATATAAAAAGTGATCTTATGCTTATACCTAAAGTTCTTGGAGTTGGAGAAATAGCTTTATCTGATTATAGATCTTCAAAGCCTAGCTTTGAGGAGTTTATAAAAATAATTCATGAGGCAAAAGTTGGAGGATTGTTATCAAACAAATCAGGAGTTGTTCATATTCATATAGGAGATTCTTCTGAAGGACTTAAGTATTTGTTTGATATTTGTGTAAATAAGGATATTTCATTATCTCAAATTATACCAACTCATGTTAATAGAAATAGAGAGCTTTTGAATTCCTCAATTGAGTATGCCCTTAAGGGAGGATATTTTGATTTAACAAGTAGTTATGTTAGAGGTATTGAAGAAGAGGAGAAGCTTAGAATAAGTAGAGTTATTCCTGAGATTTTATCTAAAGGAGTGGATATAAGTCATATAACCTGTTCTTCAGATTCTCAAGGAAGTTTGCCTATTATAGATAGTGATGGAAAATTTGTTGGAATTGGTATTGGAAAACCAAGTTCTTTATATGAGGAAATAAAAGAATTATTAATTTCTTCACAAATTCCAAAAAGTGAAATAATATCTCTTGTAACTAAAAATGTATCAAAGGTTTTAGGGCTTAAACACAAGGGAGAAATTAAGAAGCATAAAGATGCTGATATAATACTTGTTGATAAACAGAATTTCGATATAAAATACGTTTTCTCTAAAGGGATAAAGATGGTTGAAAATGGAAAAGTATTAATTAAGGAGACTTTTATTAAGGAGTAGTTTTTATTTATGATTAATGTTAATGATTTAAATTTTAAGGAAGAAGTGTTAGAAAATAAAGGATTTACAATGGTTGATTTTTATGCTAATTGGTGTGGACCATGTAAAACTTTTTCACCTATTTTTGAAGAATTTGCAAATGAAAATCAAGATATTAAATGTGTTAAAGTAAATGTAGATGAAACAACAATTGCTAGACAATATAAAATTATGAGTATACCAACTATTCTTCTTTTTTATAATGGAGAGATTTGTGATAGATTTATTGGAGTTATGCAAAAGAGAGATTTATTAGAATTTGTAAATAAGAATAAGTAAAAGGTGCTAGAAATTCTAGCACCTTTTTTATAAGTGAATATAGTCAGTTAAAATCTCATCTATATCTAAATAAACTTCATTTAGGATTTTATTTATATTAAGTACGTTTCTATTAAGAGAGGAAAAATCATCAAGTTCGTTAATAATATTATTTAAATCATTAACTTTATTGTTTAAATTTATATTTGAATAGTTACCTTTAGAATTTTCAAGAGCATTTAATGAATAGTTAACTATTTCCAAAATATTTTTAAGTTCATTTTTACATTCCCCAAAAGTTTTCCCATTTAGCAAAGAAAATAAATCATTTCCTTTAATATATTGATTAGTTAAGTAACAATATAACACATTTGATTTAATGAATTTTTGTTCAATGGATGAGTTAACAATAGAGTAAGGATAATTTATAATCTCGTCTAAAAGAGATTTAATTTCTGATTTTTGTTTTGTTATATTAAAATATAGTGAGGAATTTTTAACATCGTTTATTTCAAGACCTCGTTTAAATATTTCATTATACTTGTTATATAAATTTACAAGTAGTTTTGCCATTTCCTCTTTTTGATTTCGTTTAATGTTTTTCTTTTCAGTATTAAATGTATTTATAACAGTTGTTATTTCTTTATCATTTACATCATTTATAGGGAGAGCTTGGGCAGTATGAGAAATGTATGGAGACGCCACAATAAGAGCTCCCACTGATAAAGATATTGGTAACATCTTTCGTATTTTCATAAATACCTCCATAAAAATTAAAAGGTATAATTTATCGTTAATTAGTTTGTGTAATTTTTAAAAAAATTATTAGTTTTAGTTATATAAAGAAGTAGGAATAGTTAATTTTGAATCTATTTTATGTTTCAATGTATTATAGCTGTTTAAAATTTTAGAATAAATGCCATGAGTTTGATCGTAAATTTTCTCTATTGCTTCTCCAGTTAATTCTTCATTATCAGAAAGCTGTTCATTTTTTACGGAATATTTTAATTTAAGATTATACTCTCCGTATAAATCAAACATTTCCTTTACTCCATGATAAATTTCAAGTCCTTCTTGAGGTATTGGAAGTTTAACAAGATTGCTTTTTAACTCTTTTAAAGTAGAGAGATTTTTATCTAAAATATTAAAGATTAATTGGTAATCATATTTATTATTGCGAGCCTTTTCTAATTTTTCATCAATATTTTCAATAAGAGGAGCAAATGATATCATTATATAATTCATTTCCTGCATAAATTTATTTAAATTTAAATTAGAAATAGAATTTATTTTTTCCATGTAGAAATTATTTTCATAAGTTTCTTGAACTTTTGAAATAGTTTCTATTGTTTTATTTAAAATTTCTGAGTTTGCAGGAAGATGTTTTAAACTCAATAATATTTGATCAAAATAATTTCTTAAAGCTACAAGATTTTCATTTAAATCTTCATTACTAAGTTGTATATTTTGAAGTTGTTTTATATAAAGTTCAGATGAGTGAATTAAATGATTAAATATTTTTATTTCTTCATATTTCATAGAAGTATTAAGATTTTTTTTAGAATCTTGTAATATATGTATATTTTCTAAGGATTTTGAAAGGTTTTCTTTAGAATGTAAATCATCATCTAAGATTTTATATATATTGTTTAGATGGGAAATATATGTATCTAATTTATGAGCAGGATTATGTTCTTTACTTATAATTAAATATGTTATAAAACAACAAATACTGAAGAAAATAATAAATAAAAATATAGTGATTAATTTAAATAAGTTTTTTTTCATACGCAAGGTTTTTCGCCCCTTTAAAAATCATTTAGTTTATTATATTATTGAGGTAGCTTATAAATTCTTTAAAAAAGAAAAAAAGAGGGAGATAATTGGAGATTTTAAATATTATTTTTAATACCATTAAAAATATAAGTATACTTGATTTAGTAGATATGTTAATTGTTGCCTACGCTCTTTTTAAAGCGTATATGCTTATAAAAGAAACTAGGGCAGAGCAACTTATTAAAGGAATTTTATTTATATTAGTATTAATTCCAATTAGTTATCTTTTAAAGTTAACAATGGTTTACAACATACTAAAAAATACCTTAACAATTGGGGTTTTAACTATTGTTATATTATTTCAACCAGAAATTAGAAAAGCTCTTGAGCATATTGGAAGAAGTGCTTTTTCAGATAGACATAATAAACATTATGAATATGGAAAAAATGATTTTATAGTTGAGATTTGTAAGGCTGTAGCTAATATGTCTAGTAAAAATATTGGAGCTTTAATTGTAATTGAGAGAGAAACAAAACTTGGTGATATTATAGAAAGTGGAACAAATTTAAATTCAAAAGTAAGCTCTGAGCTTTTAGAAACATTGTTTTTTCCAAATAGTCCTCTTCATGATGGAGCTGTTGTTATAAAAGATGGTTTAGTTGAGGCAGCAGGATGTTTTTTACCTTTAAGCTATCAAAATATAGATAAAAGTTTGGGAACAAGACATAGAGCAGCTTTTGGAGTTTCAGAAATTAGCGATTCTATAGTTATTGTTGTATCAGAAGAAACAGGAATAATTTCTTTAGTTATAAATGGAAAAATTACAAGAAATTATGATTTTGAAAAATTAAATTCTTTATTGGGAAGAATACTTCAACACAATAATTTAAGATCAGCATCATTTAAAGGCAGGGTACAAGGTTGGATAAGAAAAAAAATAAGAACAAAACACAATTCTTAATGGTAAAAATATTATGTTTTATATTATCGTTTATGCTTTGGGTTTATATATTTATTTCTTTAAATCCAATCATAACAACAAAAATTTATAATATTCCCGTTAATGTTATAAATAGCTTAAGTTTAAAGAAAAATGGATTAGTTTTATTACCTGATCAAAAGTTTACTGTAAACCTAACTGTTGAAGGGAATGCTTCAGATATATATAATTTAAAGCCTGAAAATTTTGAGATATTTTTAGATTTAAGTCTTTATGAACTAGAAAAGGGAGAGAATGTTGTAAGAAGTTATATAAGAAGTATTCCTCAAAATATTACAATAACTAAACCAAGTGATTTAGATATTAAAATTTTAATAGATGAATTTGTAGAAAAGAGGGTTCCTGTAGATAAAAACATAGAAAAGCATAATATTGAAGGATTTTATTCTTTTGAACCAATAGTTACTCCTGAGTATGTTATAGTTTCTGGAGCTTCAAAATTTGTAAATGAAATTGATAAAGCATTTGTTACAGGTAAGTTTGAAAATTTAAAGCAAGATACTTATCAAAGTTTAAAGGTTAGATTTTTAGATAAAGAAGGTAGGGAAATAAACGAATTTTTAGATGTTTATCCAGATGTAGTTGAAATATATATAATGGTTAGAGCTATGAAAGATGTAGAAATTGATGTTCCCTTTGTAAATAATCTTTTAGAAGGATTAAAACTTGAAAGTGTGGATATAAATCCTAAAACCATAAAAATTATAGGTACGGCAGATGGTATTTCAAATATTTATAAAATTTCTTCAGAAAATGTAGATTTATCTAAAATAAAAGAGAGTTCTATTTTGGAAGTTCCTCTTAAAATTCCAAATGGAATAGAAACTGTTGATGATAAGAAGTCCATTACTGTAAAAATTAAAGTTGCTCATACAGAAACTGAATAATTTATTTTTATGGAAAACTATGGGTAATAGTGTATTATATAGTATAATGTTAATAGTTTTAGTTTAATTAATATTAAATTTTTAATTATTTTAAAAGGGGTTTAGTAATGGGAAAATTATTTGGAACAGATGGTATTAGGGGAATTGCTAATACAAAATTAACAGGTGAATTTGCGTACTTAATAGGTAAATATGGAGCTCATATTTTATCTAATAATTCAACTAATAATAGAAAAATTATAGTGGGAATGGATACTAGAATATCTAGTTCTATGCTTGAGCATAGCATATGCGCTGGAATTTCTTCTTATGGAATTGATGTTATTAAGGTGTCATATGTTCCAACCCCTGCTATTGGATATTTAATTAGAAAATATAATCTCATAGGGGGAGTTATGATATCTGCTTCTCATAATCCCTATGAGTATAATGGAATAAAGTTTTTTGATCATAATGGTGTAAAATTAAGTGATGAACTTGAGAATAAAATTGAGGATTTATATTTTAAAGGTCTTGAGGGAGAAATTTTAGAAAATATTGGAATTGGTAAAATTGAAAGCTCTAAAGAAATGATTGAAGATTATGAAAAGTTTTTATTAAGTTTCTTAGAGGGAGATCTTAAAGGATTTAAAATAGCAATTGATTGTGCAAATGGTGCTTCTTATTTGATTTCTCAAGATGTTTTTAATAAAACAGGGGGAGAAATTCTTATTATAAATAATTCTCCAAATGGTACGAACATAAATAATAATTGTGGTTCTACCCATATGGAGGAGATTTGTAAATTTGTTGTTGAGAATAATTGTGATTTTGGATTTGCATATGATGGGGATGCTGATAGATGTTTAGCTGTTGATAATGAAGGAAATATTGTAAATGGGGATACTATAATGGGTATTCTTTCGATTTATTTTAAGAAAAAGGGAATGTTAAAAGGAAATAAAATTGTAGCAACGGTTATGAGTAATATTGGATTATATAAATCTTTAGAAGAGCATAACATAGGCATTTCTAAGGTATCAGTTGGGGATAAGTATGTATTTGAAGAAATGGATAAAAATAAATTCATACTTGGAGGAGAACAATCTGGACATATTATTCTTCTTGATAATAAAACAGGAGATGGAATTTTAACGTCGCTTTTTTTAAGTAAGGTTATAAGAGATGAGAATAAATCTTTAAAAGAATTATCTTCTCAAATAAAAGAGTTTCCTCAAATTTTAATTAATGTAGTTTGTAATGGAAATAAAGAAATCTATAAAACAGATGAGGAAGTTGTTTCTTTAATTAAGAAATATGAAGACAAGCTTTCAGAAAATGGAAGAATTTTAGTTAGAGAATCAGGAACAGAAGATTTAATTAGAATTATGATAGAGGGACAAGATTATAATGAAATTAAATCTATGGGAGAGGATATTTCAAATTTAATTAAAAGTAAGTTATAAAAAAGGTGTAAGAATATTTTCTTACACCTTTTTTAATATGAAATTATTTATTCCATAGGATATTCCTTCATCATCATTACTTTTAGTAATAAATGTAGCTAAATTTTTAATATCATCTTCCCCATTTTTAGGAACAATAGATACTCCAGAAAATTTAATCATTTCAAGGTCATTAAAATTATCTCCAAATACGCAAACTTCATTAGGAGCTACATTTAATATTTTACACAAAATAGAAAGAGCATATCCTTTATTCATACCAGAAGGCATTATATCAAGAAGTTCTTTATCTGAAGATACAATAGATAGATTTTTAAAATCATTATTTAAACTTTCTTGTATATTTAAAAGTTTTCCCCTATCTTCAATGTGAGCTAAGGCTTTTAAAAATTTTAAATTTTTGTACTCTTCTATGTTGTCACTTAAAATTTCTATCTCAATTTTATCTTCTGTTAAAGCACTTTTATTATAGTTTTCCATTAATTTAATTCTTGGGTGATTCTTTGTACAAAGAATGGAGTTTTCAGTGTAAAATATAAAATGTAAATTTAATGAGGAGAAATAATTAAAAATATTTTTAACGATTTCAAAATCTAAAATTTCAATATGGTAAATTTTATTTGAAAAATCTCTTATAAGGGATCCATTACAAGATATTATAGGAAGATTTGAATTTATTTGGCGAAGATATTGTCTAGCTAAAATATCAAGTCTTCCAGTTGCAATTGTATAGAGAATATTATTATCTTTAAGAGAGTTAATAGCTTTTATTGATTCCTTAGATATTATTTTTTCACTTGTTAATAGTGTGCCATCAAGATCAAATACACACAATTTGATTTTTGACATTTTTAAATCCTTTCATATTTTTTTATATTTATAAAAAAATGTGTTTTTTAACTGAAATACACGTCATTATATTGCATAATTATTATTTAAATATTAAAATAATTATAATTGAATTATATATAAAATGGAAGGAGTTAATTATTTTGGCTGAAAAAAGAAGTAGAAAATCGAGAAAGTCTACAGCTGGAAATGTTGGTATACTTAATAAAAGTCTCAATTTTATAGAAGCTATTGGAAACAAACTACCAGATCCTGTAACATTGTTTGTTTTATTAAGTATATTAACCTTAATTGTATCTTTTATATTAGGGCAAGCTGGTGTGGGCGTAGAATATGAAGTTGTAAAAAATGGAGTTTCTGAGCTTGTAAGAGTAGAAGCTGTTAATCTTTTGACTAAAGAATCTATAACTAATTTTTTAACAAGTATTGTTCAAAATTTTACAAGTTTTCCCCCGTTAGGTGTTGTTTTAGTATCAATGCTTGGAGTTGGAGTTGCTGAAGGATTAGGATTAATTGATGCGTTAATTAAAAGACTTGTTTTAAGCACACCAAAAAGACTTGTAACTATTGTTGTTGTATTTTTAGGAGTTTTATCAAATATAGCTTCTGATGCTGGATATGTTGTATTAGTTCCACTGGGAGCTATAATATTTAAAAGTTTTGGAAGAAATCCAATAGCAGGTATTGCTGCGGCTTTTGCTGGAGTTTCTGGAGGATTTTCAGCAAACTTACTTATAGGAACACTTGATCCACTTTTAACAGGTATTAGCCAATCTGTTGCAAATATAATAGATCCAAATTATCTTATGAATCCAACTTGTAATTATTATTTCATGGTTGTATCAACGTTTTTAATAACAATAGTTGGAACACTTGTAACAGAATATATTGTTATACCGAGACTAGATAAGAGACAAAATCCTGAAAATTTCATAGAGCAGGTTGAGGATGAGAATTCATTTAAGATTACAAAAGAGGAGAAAAAAGGTCTTGTTTGGGCAGGAATTTCACTACTTATATTTGTAATTATTATTGGAATTGGATTACTTCCAACAGGAATTCTTAGAAATCAAGAAACTGGATCAATTATAAATAGATCTCCATTTATTCAAGGTATTGTTGTTATACTTTCTTTAGGATTTCTTATACCTGGAGTGTTTTTCGGAATTGGATCAGGTAAGGTTAAGAGAGATACAGATATAATAAAAGCTATGTCTAAATCTATGTCAACAATGGGTGGATATTTAGTTTTAGCATTTTTCTCAGCACAATTTATAAAATTATTTGAGCAAAGTAATATTGCAACAATAATTGCAGTTAAGGGAGCGGATTTCTTAGAAAATATTGGATTTGTAGGAGTTCCATTAATAATAGCATTTATAATTATATCAGGATTCATAAATTTATTCATAGGAAGTGCATCAGCTAAATGGGCTATAATGGCGCCAATATTTGTACCATTATTCATGAGACTTGGATATAGTCCAGAGTTTACTCAGTTGGCTTATAGATTAGGAGATTCAACTACAAATATAATAACTCCTCTTCTTCCATATTTCCCAATTATTGTTACTCTTGTTAAGAAATATGATCCAAAGAGTGGAATTGGAACGTTAATTTCTTTGATGTTACCTTATTCTATAGCTTTTTTAACATCATGGATATTATTATTAGTTGCATGGATGATGTTAGGATTACCAATAGGTCCAGGAGCTACAATATTTCTTTAAAAATATAATATGAATTTTAGGGTAATTTAAGAAATTAAATTGCCCTTATTTATTGAGGTGAATTGTGAGAATACTTAAAAGTAGTAAAGAAATTGAAATAACTAATGAGGAATTTTTAAGTAAAATTGAGAATTATTCTGAGTGTATAATTGATTTAGGAACGGGACAAGGGGGATTTGTTTATTTTAATGCTTTAGATAACAAGGACAAGTTTTATATAGGGCTTGATTCATGTAGGGAGTCTATGAAAAAATATGGAATTAAGCAGTATAAAAATAAAATTGATAATTTAATGTATGTTGTTATGAATGCTCAAAATTTAAATGAGGTTTTATATAATAAATTTTCAGAAATTTATATAAATCTCCCTTGGGGAAGTTTACTTCAAGGGATTTTTAAGGAAGAATTAAAAATTATAGAGGGAATTTCTAAGATTTCAAAACCAAAATGTAAAATAAATATATGCTTTTCTTACGATGAAAAATTTGAAAAAAATGAAATAGAAAAGAGAAATCTTCCAGAGTTAAATGAAAGTTATTTTAAAGAGGTTCTTATTCCAACATATAATAAATATAAAATTGAAGTGGAAAGTATAGAGTATATTTCAAAAGATAAATTATCTTTTCAAAGTAAATGGATGAAGGTTTTAACAGAGAGTAAAAGTAGGAAATTTTATGTTATAGTTTGTGAAAAAAAATAGAGTGCAATTTTTGCACTCTATTTTTTTAATATATAGCTTTGTAAATTTCTAATAATTCTTCAACAAGTGGATATCTTGGATTTGCGCCAGTACACTGATCATCAAAGGCTTTTACAGCAAGTTCATCAATTTTGTTCATGTATTCTTCTTTTGATATTCCACACTCAGAAACTTTTGAAGGCATTTCAAGTTCAGACATTAACTTCTTAACAGCTTCAATTAAGCTATTAACTCCTTCTTCTGTTGTTGAAGCTTTAAGTCCTAAAG
>JAGHEJ010000054.1 GCA_017889345.1 Clostridiales bacterium
CCCCTTCCCATTCCGAACAGGCAGGTTAAGCTACATTGTGCTGATGGTACTTTAGGGTTACCCCTATGGAAGAGTAAGTCATCGCCAGTTTTCTTTTAGAAGTAAGAGCTACTGCTCTTACTTCTTTTATTTTCTCTGGAATATTGAATTTCTAATTTCTTTAAACTTTGGGAATAATTTTTTGAACATAAAAAATGTGCCTTTATTATTTACAAGAGTATACTCTCCAATAAATTCTACAAAATCTCCATTAAACATTTTTTTGAATTTATAAAGTCCATATAAAGGATTGTTTTCATCTAAGTCTCCAGATACACC
Source organism: Clostridiales bacterium (assembly GCA_017889345.1). Classification (GTDB taxonomy): domain Bacteria; phylum Bacillota; class Clostridia; order Clostridiales; family Clostridiaceae; genus Dwaynesavagella. The sequence continues at coordinate 319 of JAGHEJ010000054.1, forward strand.
TCTAAAGTCATATATTTCACAATCGTTATCAATGCTATCTTTTATCATTGAATATTGCATAAGAAAGTTTGGCATTGTATCTCTTAATACGTTGTGAGATGCTCCGTATAAATACCAAGCTTTATTTCCCCAATAGAGATATATGGCCCCCGATAGATATATTTCTTTATTTTTGTAACTAGAAATTGTAATAAGTTTATTTTCAAGAGAATCTATTTGAGAATTATTTAAGGATAATTCTTTTTTAAGAGATTTAATTTTTTGATTAGTTTTATCTAGTTTTTTTTCATCAATAATATCTTTTAAAGATTCCTCAAGTTTAATTAGTTTAATATTTAAATTATCAATATTTGATTTACACTTATTTATTTTATGATATATGTTGTTCTTATCTTTTTCGTAAGAATATTTAACTAAGAATAATTTACAATATGGATTTAAATGTTTCATCATATTGTGGAAGTATTCTTCTTTACGCACTATAAAATTATCTCGTTTTCCTGTTATATCCATAAGTTCTTGGAAAATTTTAAGTTTCTCCTCAGGAAGAGTGTCAAATGTATAATTTTCTACGGTGAGCCCACGTTCAATTCCTAATTTTATGTTATAACGAGCTTTACTTGAAAAATGTTTTAAAATATTCAGTTTTAACTCTTCTTTTGAATTATTTTCATAAATATTTTTAAGATTTAATCTAAATACAAAGTTTGGTTGAATATTTTCAAAGTTTTTAGAGGAATTTTTAATATATCCAAGGGATTCTAACATAGAAGATATTTTTAGTCCATTTTCTAATTGATTGTTATTTTCACTTAAATGAATGTCTGGATCAATTGTTATGAAAGATATCTTATTTTGTTTTGAGAATTGTTTTAAGAATTCTGTGAAAGATTCAACTAATTTTTCATTTTCATAATTGCATACAAATCCACGAGGTATGTATCCTATTTTAGAATTTATCATAGGAATTTTTCTCATAAGAATTACGCATGATAAAATTATGTTATTATTTTCATCAAAGCCTAGTATAGATTTATTTTCCCATTCATTTTTAAATATTGCCCAATTTGAGCTTTGAAAAATATGTCCTTTAGGAGAATTAAACGAAAAGTCATCTAATTCTTTAGAATTAATTTCTTTAAATGTGTAATTCACTTAAGTACTCCTTCCAATTATAGTCAGTTAATAGTATATAGTAAAAAATTTATATTTTCAATAATTGGTAATTATAGAGAATTATTAAAAAATAATAAAACCTCACCATTAGTGAGGTTAAAATTTATATGAAAACATTAAGTTCAGATAAACATTCTGAACAAACATTTTTTCCTTTAAAGTTATGTATTTCTTTTGCATTTCCACAAAACACACATGCAGGCTCATATTTTTTTAAAATAATATGACCACCATCAACATAAATTTCCAATGCATCTTTTTCTGCAATATCTAAATTACGTCTTAATTCTATAGGTATAACAATTCTACCTAGTTCATCTACACGTCTTACAACACCTGTTGATTTCATTAAAAATAATCCTCCTAAACTTTTCCTAACAAGAACACTACTAACAATACAAACATAAATATATATTTTTTTGAGATAATTGTCAAGAATTTACAATACAAAAAATGACAAAAAAAAAGCTTGTTATACAAAATATGTATAACAGCTTTATTTATTTTAAGAATTACAAAGTTTTGATGAAACTTTAAATGTTGTACCAAACATTCCTTTTGAGTGAGAAACAGTACAATCATCTAAAAATCCTTCAAACTCATTATTTACAACAAAAGTTACTCCATTAATTTCGCAACTTGCATCATCATTTTTAATTTGTTCTTCCAGAACAATTGAAAAAGCAGGACCTCCTCATCCAAATCCAGCCATATTTAATCTAACATATTTTTTACCTTTTTTCTCTAATTGAGATTTTAAAAGATCACATGTTTCTGTAGATACATTTATTTTAATGTTATTCACCTCCCTTCCTATTATTATTTATAATTTGAACATATTCATTTAATCCTATATTCATTACAGGATAATTAAAATGATTTATATCATCAAAGTGCCACCATTCAGTATAAATTGGTTTAAACCCATGTTTTATCATTATATTTTTAAGAAACTCTGCATTTTTAATTTGAGTAGGGTTTGCTCCAATATAGCTTCTATGAGCTTTTTCTGAAAACTCATCAAATCCTGTTGGCATATCTAGTTCATTTCCATTTAAATCCGTAAGAGTTATATCAACGGCACATGCTCTATTGTGATTTGATCCTCCCGTATAGGGATTTGCAATATAATTACTATTTGGAAGTATGTCCCACAAATTCTTTTGTATATAAAAAGGTCTATAAGCATCAAATATTTTAATTCTATAACCTAATGATAAAAATTCATCTTGAGCATTTAAAAGTTTTTTAAGAGTTTCCTCGTGGAGAATACAAACATCTGCATCATATAAAACTTCATTTGTGAAATTATTTTTTGAAGCGTATCGTATATCGAGGATCATTTTGTGAGGAAAAGAATTTAGTAGTTTAAGACCATTTATTGAGGGGGAAGAATTTGAATCTGAAAATAATTCTTTAGGATCTGAAAAATTATTTATTATGATTTTTTGATTAATATCCATAGCACTATTATGAATTAAATTTATTCCTCCTAGAAATAAAGATATTATAATTATAAATACACTAATAATTAAATTCAATATCATCACCTTATAAATATTTTGCATTAAAACAAAAAAACTATGTAAACAAGTTTACATAGTTTTAATTAGTAGGAAGAATATCGTGGTATATATAATTGTATAATTTATCTTTTGTAGATTCCTTATCAAAGGTTAAATACCATACACCATTTATTATTTTTCCACCATCATCATAATCTCCTTCAAAAGGTACTCGAGTTTGTTCGATTTCATATCCCCCTAAGAGAAGATTTGCTCCAATAGATAAAATTTCATTTAAAGATAAACTAGTTTCTATGGAATCTATATATTTTTCAATTAAATTTATTAGCTTTAACGGTGACATTGTCGTAGCTTTATCAATCATAGCTAAAATTACTTTTCTTTGTCTGTTTGTTCTTTCAAAATCCCCATCACCAACAGAACGAATTCGAGCATATGAAAGTGCTTGTATTCCAGATAGAGTTTGAACTCCAGCTTCTTTTATGGTGTGATCTCCAGATACTCCTAAAAGAGATTGATTTTCTTTAATGTATTTATTAATATTTGGGATTTCTTCTTGTTTTATATCAAGTTCCACTCCACCTAAGTCATCTATTATTTTTGGGACATTAAAAAAGTCTAGAGAAATATAGTCTTCTATGGCAAGATCGAAGGTATTGTTTAATGTTTTAATAGATAGTGAAGGACCTCCATAATAATATGCGTGATTTAATTTATCTTTTCCAACACCGTCTATATTTACATAAATATCTCTCATAACAGAAATAAGTTTTACCTTTTTTATTGATGGATCTATTGTAACAAGCATTATAGCATCAGATCTTGGAGTTTCATCTTTATTTCTTCTATCAAGACCAAAAGCAGCAAGGGTTATTATTTTATCCTTTGGAATTTCTTGAAGATTGTTTAATGAATTTTCACTTATACCTAAATCATTTTTATCTAGTTTATTTTCATTAGATGATATTTTAGATAATAGTTTTAAACTTTTACCTGTGAAAAATCCTCCAATAAGCAAAATTATAACAACAAATATTGATAAAATTATTTTAACTAAGTTTTTAATCTGCTTAGCATCTTTATTAAGCATAGCGTTTACCCTCTAATAATAAATTAATTTTTAAAGTATATCATAAATTTTTTATAAATGAAACATTTTACACAATACCAAGAAGTAACTTTTTAGTGATATTAAATTTTCTTAAAAAATATTTTGAAACAATAATAGGAGTAAATCCTAGTAAAAGTGAAATTAAAACAACGAAATTATAATTTAAGTTTAATATTTGTGAAAAGAGAATTCTACTAAATATTTGTGGAAACCAAGAAAGTAAATAAATATCAAAACTATATTTGCTTAATGTGTTTAATGAAGAAGACAATATATTATGTTTTTTAAATCTACAAATTAGTATGCAAATTATAAAAGAGATATATATACCTAAGAATGATTTTAATATGTACAACATATTTGAAAATATGTTTTGAAAATTAAGGGAAATATTTAAAAGGAAAATAATACTTGGTATTAAAATTAAGAAAATGGAGTTTGCTATATTAAATTTAAAATTTAAAATCTCCTCTCTCTTTTTCATATAAAATTCTCTTATGTAAATTCCAACAAAGAAATATATTGAGTAATTAAAAATTGTAGAGATTCCCATGAAAGTTATGTTATCTATTTTAAGTGACGATAATGTGAAAAATAATATTAAAACAACATATTTATTCATTTTAATAACTAATGGAGCGAATAGGAAAATTAAAAATAATACATATATGAACCAGAAAAATATTATTGGATTATTCCAGGGGTAGAAAAATATATCTATTAAAATTTCACTTGGAACAACTTTTCTCTCTGAAAAATTATTTAAAAGAAGTTTTATAGGAATTGTTATAAAACTTATTGTAAAGTATGGAATCATAAGTTTTTTAAATTTATTTGAGATAAATTCTCTATACTCTTTAAAGGAATTTATATTTAGGATTTTGTATGCAAAAAATCCGGAGATCATAATAAAAAGAGGCATATGAAATGAGTAAATAAGTGAGTGAATGTATTTATATATAGAAATATTTGTTTCATCTATAAATGGAAAAGAATGACCAAGTACGACTAAAAATATTCCAATTCCTCTTAAGTAATTAAACTCTTTTAAAGTTGGTTTATTTTTAATGAGATTATCCATGTTCTCTTAAACTCCTTTTGCGAATTTTAAAGTGATGATTATAGTATTTATTTTAGAACATTTTGTATACTTTTTTTATAAAAAATAATAAAAATTAGTAATATTTATACAAAATATGTTGTTTTTTTTATATAATTAGAGAATACTAGGATAAAATGGAAAAAAGTAGGAGTGGGATTATGAAAGTTGCGTTAGTACACGATTGGCTTCCGTTTATGGGTGGAGCAGAAAGAGTTGTTACGAATTTTTTAGAGGTTTTTGAAAATGCACCCATATATACAAGTGTGTATAACAATGAAAAATTAGAGGGGATACTTAAAAATTATAACAATATGCACGGATCATTTCTTCAAAATATGAAAAGTGCAGTTAAGGATCATAGAAAGTTTTTTCCATTAATGCCTATGGCTTTTGAATCTTTTGATTTAAATGGATATGATGTTGTTTTAAGTAGTAGCTCTTCTTGTGCAAAAGGGGTTATAACTAGTCCTGATACTTGTCATATTTGTTATTGTCATTCCCCTATGAGATATGGTTGGGAATTTTATTATGAATACGCTAAAAATATGGGGAAGTTAAAGGGAAAAATTACTAAATACATAATGAATTATATGAGAGTTTGGGATCGAGTATCTTCAGATAGAGTTGACTATTTTATTGCAAATTCTAAAAATGTGGCTAAAAGAATTTGGAAACATTACAAAAGAGAAAGTGTTGTTATTCATCCTCCTGTTAGAAGTAAGTTTTTTCACATAAGTGAAAATAAAGAGGAGTACTTTTTAGTTGTGTCAAGACTTCAGGAGTATAAGAAAATCGATTTAGCAGTTGAAGTATTTAATGAACTTGATCTTCCTTTGGTTATAATAGGTGATGGTCCTATGAGAGGAGAAATTGAAAAGAAGGTTAAATCTAAAAAGATTAGACTTTTAGGAAGACAATCTGATGAGGTTATTAAGGAGTATTATAGTAAAGCTCGTGGATTTTTATTTCCAGGAGAAGAGGATTTTGGAATAACTCCTTTAGAAGCTCAAGCAAGTGGAACTCCAGTTATTGCTTGTGGAAAAGGAGGAGCTCTTGAAACTGTTATTGAAAATAAAACTGGGGTGTTTTTTAATGAGCAAACCGTTAAATCTATGAGTGAAGCTGTTAAAAGATTTAATACACTAAACTTTAATAAGAATGAAATAAGAAATCATGCTGAGAAGTTTGATGAGGAAATATTTAAACAAAAGATAGAAAAGTTTGTTAAAGAGAAGAGGGAAGAGTTTAAAAGCATTGAAAAATGGAAGGTTTTATAAAATGGACGTTATAAAAAATGAAATAATCTTTAAGGAGGAAGTATATGATTTTATTTAATGCACTTCAAAAGTCAATTAGTGCAGGAATTGGAAGATATAGTTTTGAGTTATCTCGTGAATTATACTCTCTTCTTAAAGAGGATATTAAAATAATAATAAGAGAAGAGGATTTAAAAGATTATTCTTTTGTTAACTCTAAGTCTCTTCTCGTATTTAAAAACATAAAAAATTCTAAGGATAGAAATTTATGTGAGCAGGTTTATTTACCAAAACTTATAAAAGATAAGTTTAGAGAGTGTGTTATTCATTATCCTGATAGTATGGCTCCCATTTTTTTAAATAGTAAGAGAATTGTTATAACTGTACATGATTTAGCTTTTAAAAGTTTAAGTGGAGCATTTACTAAGAAAACTATATTGTGGAAAAATTTTATGACAGGGGCTTCAATTAAAAAAGCAAATAGAATAATTGGAATTACAAATTTTTCAAAATCAGAGCTTAATAAACATTATAAAAATATTTCACATAAAATTGATGTTGTTTACAATGGTTTTAATAGATTAAACAAAACAAATATTGATATGAATAATGTTAGTTATAATATAAAGAAAGAAAGTTCAAATAAGTATATATTAACCGTAAGTACAATATCTCCACGTAAAAACATAGATACTCTTATTAAAGCTTTTAATTTAATTAAAGATAATCATAAGGTTAATTTAATAATAGGAGGATCTAATGGATGGCTTTATGAAAGTATATATTCTCTTGTAGATTCTTTAAAATTAAATGATAGGGTTATATTTACAGGAAGAATTAATGATGATGAGCTTAAATATTTATATAAAAATGCAAATGTTTTTGTTTATCCTTCTTTATATGAAGGATTTGGGCTTCCTCCTCTTGAATCTATGAGTTATGGAGTAAAAACCATAGTTTCAGATGTTGAATGTTTAAGAGAAGTTTCTGGAGAAACTTGTAGCTATTTTCCTCCGAAAGATGAGAGAAAATTAAGTGAGTTGTTAGATGATTTCTTTAAGAATGAAAAAGATACAAAAACTTATGATTATGAAAATATTTTAAGTAGGTATTCTTGGGAGAAATGTGGGAAGGAAACAGTTGAGGTATATAATAAAATTTTGAGAGGGGTATAGAGTTGTACTTTACTTTTATAGGTATAATTGTTTTAATTATTACGTTTTATTTAGTGTTCTTTACAAGAACTAGAACACTTTTTTATTTTACATTTATGGTATCTGCATTTACATCAACGAGTATGATAAATTTTTCAGCTTCTAAGAATTCAATTTTATGTTATTACATAGTTGGAAGTTTCTTTATATTAAAGGTATTATATGAAGTTATTATAAAGAGATATACTTTTAAAAAAATTAGGTTTTCAAATGGGTTGTTGTATTTTATGATTTACGCAACCATATCCCTTGTTTTACCTATTTTTTATTCAAAAGGAACTCTAGTATTTACTCCAGATTCTCCATATGACTACATATCTTTTTCTTCACAAAACATAACGCAGTATTTATATTTATTATTTTCCTTTATAATTTATATTTGTAGTTATATGGTTATTACAAATGAGGTTAAGGTAGATATTAAAAAAATTATAAATATTACAACAACAATTGTTTTAATACTTGGGTTTATACAATTTATAGTTCCTCACGAGTATTTTGACTTTTTGTTTAGAACAAATTATTCTCATTTAGTTCAGTATTTAGAAACTGGTCTTACGAGAATTTCTTCTGTAACAAATGAACCATCAATGCTTGCATTATTTTTAACTCCTATATTTGTATATTATTTTGTAAATATTTTAAATGGGTTTAGAAATAAAAGGGTTTTAAAATTTGATATACTTTTGTTTGTTCTCATATTTATTGTAGGAATTTTAAATAGATCCTCTAGCTTTTATTTAGCTATAGTAATAGTTACATTAATTCTTATAATAGATTTTTGGAAAGATATATTTAATACTAAGAACAAGGAATTTTTAAATAAAATTTTTAAAGATAAGATAATGGTATTTATTAAGAACAATAAGATAAAAACCTTTTTTATATTAATTATAATTTTAGGATTAGGAGCTATCTCTTTTAAAATAGTTGGACATAGATTTATGATTCTATTTTTAAAACTATTAGGATTAGATGATTCTGGAAGCACTAGAATGGAACTATTCTCTTATCATATGAGTGTATTTTTAAAGAATTTAATAACTGGAGTTGGATTTGGAACTCTTAGATCTAATGATTTATTGTCTATGTGGTCAGCTCAGGTTGGACTTTTAGGAATGATTCCTCTTATATATTATTTTGTTTCTAGACTTATGTATATATTTAAAAATAGAGATACTGGAGAAAATAGACAAGTATTTTATTTGATAATAACTACTCTTATAATTTTACTTACATCTGTTCCAGAACCATATTTTATATATACTTGGATATATATAGCTATTGGAGAAAGTATATATGTTGGTAGTAGAATTTCAAATAAGGCAATAAATAAACTTACTCAAAAAGAGAATGTTGTAAGTGAAATAATTACTTAAAAAACAAAAGCACCAAAAGGGTGCTTTTATTTTTTAAAATTTTAAATTCATTTTTGTTGCTCTTTGATTAAGTTCAGCTTCATTACATATGAAAAGTATGATTTGTGATTTTGAAGATTTAACATCCATACGTGTTTGAAATTCTTTAAGTTTACTTAACCAATAATTAAATCCATTTTCATCAGGTTCTCTATTTGCAATAATGGAATACATTGAGGTTATAAATTCTTGGTTAGATAAATTCTTTTTAATAAATTCATCTTCATTTAAAAGATTTATGAGAAAATCCCTTACAGAATACTCATGAGAAATTAATTTGTTATACCAATAATTAAAACCACTTTCATCTGGTTCTCTTGAAAATGTTTTTGTATATACATCTGATATAAATTTCTTTATATCGTCATCACTTGAAAAATTTGAACTTTCAATATAAGAGGTTTCAGAGGAAAAACTATATTTATTTAAGTTATTATCAACCATTATCACTCTTATGTTTGGAGTTCCAACAAAAAGTGAATTATTTGTGTTTATTATTTGTAAAGGAATCTTACATTCTTTTAAAAGTTTAAATGCAACTTTTACAAGAGAAGTTTGTGAATTTAAAGTTTTTCCTTCGCTATTACCAGTGAAAGTTTGATAATAAGTTAGAGTTTTACAATTATTATTAATTAAATTAAAATGAGAATTATATTTAAAGTTATCTTCATCAAATATTTCACTAGGAGTAATGGAAATTATTTCAATCATATTTGGATCATATTTCATTTCAAATGTTAAGGAAAATAAATTTTGTATCTCAGATGATGTTAAATATAAATAGTGCTCTTTATTTACATTTATAGATTCACCATTTGTTTTTATGGTTACACCTGGATTCAAAGAAATAGCATTTGTAGTTATAGGAGATGTAATCATTAAAAACATAATTATTAAAAATTTTAAATATGTTTTCAAAACAATCCCTACCTTTTAAAAAATTTATTTGCAATTTGATTTTTCAGAATCCCCATAAGGATGAATATCTTCAAATATATATTTTTGCATTAATTCCTTTGTTTTATCCTTATTAAATGTTAAATACCAAATATTATTAATCATTTCTCCTCTACAATGCTCATCAAGAGGAAATCTCATTTGTTCAATATTATTTATTTTGTTAAATACAATATTTTTAGCAAGAGAAAGAGCTCTTGTTGTTGAAATATTTGTTTCAATAAGATCGGGAGCCATATTAATAAATTTTAAGTATTCATTATATGGAATTGATTTTGCTTTTTCATATAATGCCATAAGTATTCTTTGTTGGCGTTCACTTCTTTCATAATCATCTCTTCCAACTTTTCTAATTCTAGCATAAGCAAGAGTTTGAATGCCGTTTAATATTTGAGTTCCCTCTCCTGTTATGTACGTAGGTGGTTTTGATTCAATATGACTTATTTCTTGTATGCATTTATTTAAGTAAGGAATTTCTTTTTTCTTAACTTCAAGAGAAAGTCCACCTATTAAATCTATAATTCTTTCTACATCGTAGAAATTTACAGTTATGTAATCTTTAATATTTAATCCATAATTTTTATTAAGAGTTTTCATAGCAAGTTCAGGTCCCCCAAAGGCATAAGCGTGATTTAATTTGTCAGTACCAAAGCCATCAATAGGAACATAAGAATCTCTCATTAATGAATTTAATTTAATTTTTTTGTTTTTCTCATCAATGGTTATAATAGTTATGGAGTCTGATCTTTTTGGTTCATGTTCATATCTAAAATCAAGTCCAAATAAAGCGATATTTGTAATTTTATTATCATTAAATTTGTTTAATATATTTTCCTCAATACCTAAAAGATCATCAGATAATTTAACTGTATTATTTTCGATAAATGTATTTTCATAGAAAGAAGAAAAATATCCTACAAAACCTAATGAAATAATAAACACATATAAAAATTTATGTTTTAAACTATACATAATACACCTCGTAAGATATATTTATAAAAGTAGTATGTTCATAAAAATTAGAAATATAAATAAATATTATCGATAATAAATAGTTAAGCTATTTTTTGTTATGGTATAATGGTTTATCTTTTAAAATTAAAATATTTGTTGGAAGGAGGAGATTAAAGTGGGAGGAAAAATTAAAAAACTATTAGGTAAGGGAATATTTTTTCTATATATTTTAATAAAGAAGATGGATGATGATGAACTTATTGCTCTTTCTGCTCAACTTTCTTATAGTTTTGTTTTAGCTTTTTTTCCATTTTTCATCTTTTTAATGACTATAATTGGTTATTTAAGATTAGATAGTCAACAGGTTTTAATATTTCTTGAAACTTTACTTCCAACAGAAGTTTACTTCCTTATTCAAAATATAGTAAAATTTGTTATTGATACTAGAGAAGGATCACTATTATCTTTAAGCTTATTTTTAAGTATATGGTCTAGTTCTGCAGGATTTAGGGGAGTTATGAGAGGGCTTAATAAAGCTTACGATGTTGTTGATACGAGAAATTATATTGTGAAGATAATTTTATCTATTGTTTATACTATTGGACTTGTGTTTTTAATTATACTAATGCTTATACTTGTGGTTTTTGGAGGGGTAATTGGAGATTTCTTCGTTAGATTTTTTGTGGATTATGTAGATGTAAATATTGTTTTAAATTCTTGGTATATAATAAGATACACCTTTATTATTACTCTTATGGTAACGGTATTTGCAATTATTTATTATTATGTTCCTGTTGTAAAAAACAAAAAGCTTAGTAAGGTTTTACCTGGGGCTATATTTACAACTATAGGATGGATTTCAATTTCTATTGGATTTACTTATTATGTAAATAATTTATCTAATTATTCAGCTCTCTATGGAAGTATAGGAGCAGTTATTGTTCTTATGATTTGGCTTTTCTTAACTGCTATGATAATACTTTTAGGAGGGGAAATAAACGCTATTTTATCAACGAAGAATTTAGAGCTTTTAAAAAGAAACAAAATAAAGGGAAATATATTAAACTAAAATTTTTGAGGTGAATTTTGAAAAAAATATTGATTTGTATATATAATTTGCAAGGTGGAGGAGCTGAGAGGGTACTTATAAATTTCTTAGATGTAATTGATAAGAATAAATGGGATATTACCCTTTTGGTTTTAAGGAAAGAAGGTATATATTTAAACAAAATACCTAAAGGTATTAGAGTTATATATGGATTTAAAACTTTATTTGGAAGGAAAGTTTCAAATAAGGTTTTAAGTTTTTTACCAAATAAATTGTTATATAAACTTTTTGTAAAAGAGGATTTTGATGTAGAAATTTCATTTTTAGAGGGATTTGCTACAAAAGTAATAAGTGGATCTAGTTTACATAGTAAAAAAATTGCTTGGGTTCATGCAGATTTTAAAACATATCACTGGACAAAAAATATGTTTAGTTTAAATGAGGAGAAGAAATATTATAGTAGGTTTGATAAAATTGTTTGTGTATCTAAAATGTGTTTAAATTCTTTTAAAGATATTTTTGGATTTGAAGAAAAATTAATTGTAATTTACAATCTCCTAGATAAAAGTTTAGAAAGTTATGACAAAGTTCATTTTAAAAATGTATTTAAGGATTATGAAACAACAAAAATAATATACGTAGGAAGATTTGAAAGAGAAAAAGGTGTAGAAAGGCTTATATATGCATTTAAAGATGTAGTTGATTTAGGTTATAAAGAATGTACATTATTTTTCTTAGGAGAAGGTTCTTTGAGAAATACCCTTGAAATTTTTGTTAAAGATAATGGGTTAGATGAATATGTAAGATTTATAGGTTTTAAGGAAAAAGTATATGATTATATATTATCGAGTGACTATGTAATCGTTCCATCTCACTCTGAATCTTATTGCCTTGTACTTGCAGAAAGTGTATGTTTAGGAAAGGTATGTATTTCGACTGATACTGCAGGAGGAAGAGAAGTTTTAAATAATGGAGAATATGGCGTTCTTGTTGAAAATTCTAAAGAAGGTATAAAAAATGGAATACTTAGTGTACTTAGAAATGATTTTTCAAGAGAAGAATATGAAGAGAAGATTTTAAAATGGAGTTATAATTTTAGAAATGAAAGTATAATTGAGAAGATTAATGATTTGATTATGGAGAGAGAAGGAAATTTAGATGAAAATTATTTCTTTGATTAAGGAGAAGTATTTAAGTAGTAACATTGCTAAAAATTTTATTGTGGTTTTTTTAGGAGATGGATTTTCTTCCGTTTTAACTCTTTTAAGCTTAAGTATTATGATAAGAGTTTTGGGGTTAAATGGAAGTTCTATTGTAAATTTAGTTATGGCATATACTCTTGTATTTGATACAATATTTAATTTTCAATCTTTTAATTCTATTATAAAATTTCTTCCAGGATGTATTATTAAAAATGATTTAGAGAAGGTGAAATCTTATATTTATCAAGGATTTTTCCTTGATGTAACAACTGCAATTATTTCATTTATTTGTGCTAATTTATTTTTAGATTTTATTTCAAAAATATTTAATTGGGAAAGTTTAATTATCAATTTAATTAGAGTGTATTCTTTTTCCATACTTTTTAATTTAACAGGAACATGTATAGGAATCATAAGGGTATTTAATAAGTTTAAATATTCATCTTACATAAATGTAATTGTTAACTCTTTGAAAGTTATTTTTTACTTATTAGCATTTGTTATAAATGTTAATATATGGTATTTTATATGGGTAGAATTAGTATTTTCTTTAATAATGTGCATTCTACTTTTAAGTGTAACAATTAGTTTAATTTTTAAGAACAATTTAAAAGGGATATTTAAAGGTAGGTTGTGTTTTGATAGGGAGTTTTTAAAATTTAATTTTTATTGTAATTTCATGACAATGCTTGATGTTCCTATGAGTCATTTAACACCATTTTTAATAAACAAATTTATAGGAATTAATTACATAAGTATTTATAAGGTTATTGAAAAAATTGGAGGAATTGTTGGTAAAGTTGCATCCCCTATTTCAAATATAATTTATCCAGAGATAAGTACTAAGGTATCGGAAGGAAATGAAAAAGAAGCTGTTTCTTTGGTTAAAAAATTATTTTTAGTTATAATGTGTTTTGGATTATTTGTTACTTTATTTCTCTTGATGACTAACAAATTATGGATAAATATTTTGATTTCTGATGGGGAAAAATATTTACGAAATATATTATTTTATGTAGTCTTTGTTATAGTAAAGTTTTCTTTTGTTGGGGTTTATCCTCTTTTTATATCTTTAGGTCATATAAAACATAACATTTACATTATAATCATAGGAAATTTAATTTACTTAGGAGTTATACCGTTTTTCTCGAGTAATTTTAATATAAATGGGGTTATAATTTCTCAATGTATACAAGTATTTATAGTTGTTTCTATGCAGATTATTACAATAATAAAAGGATTCAGATTAAAGGTTAAACAAGAAGGTTAATAGACTATAAAAATTTTATATGTTAAAATTATATTATTAGGGAATGTATAAAAATGGAGGATTGTATTGGATAATATATATTTATTAGATGATAGATTAGACATTAATTTCGCAGAACTATCGAAAAAATACAAAAAACCATTAGGTTATGAATTTGTTAAACGAACAATGGACGTTGCTATATCACTATTAGCTTTAATATTTTTATTTCCATTAATGGTTATAATAATGATTTTAATTAAATTAGATTCTAAAGGACCTGTTTTATTTTCTCAAAAACGAGTTGGAAAAAATGGTAAAACATTTAAAATGTATAAATTTAGATCTATGGTTATAAATGCTGAGGATTTATTAAAGGAACTTAAGAGTAAAAATGAAATGTCTGGACCAATGTTTAAAATAAAGCATGATCCTAGGGTAACTAAAATTGGAAAATTTATAAGAAAAACTAGTTTAGATGAACTTCCCCAACTTATAAATGTATTAAAAGGGGATATGTCTTTAGTTGGTCCTAGACCAAATCTTCCTAATGAAGTTAAACAATTTGATAAATGGATGCTTGATAAGTTAGTTGTAAGGCCAGGACTTACTTGTTTTTGGCAAGTTATGGGGAGAAATACAATTGGATTTGTTGAGTGGATGAAACTTGATATTGAGTATATAGAAAAGAGAAACTTAAAACTTGACATAGTTCTTATATTTAAAACTATAAAAGTGTTTCTAGGAGATAAGACTGCTAGTTAATAGAGAGGATGTAGATTTATAGTATGCTATGTGCACTTATAATGGCTGGAGGTAAGGGAACTAGATTTTGGCCACTATCTACTGAGGAAAAACCAAAGCAATTTTTAAATCTTTTAGGTAATGATACAATGCTCCAAATGACATATAACAGAATAAATAAACTCGTACCTAAAGAGAGAATATTTATATCAACAGGATATAAATATAAAGATTTAGTATTTAAACAATTAGAAGGAATTTCACAGGAAAATATAATAATAGAGCCTGAATCAAGAAATACTTCAGCTTGTATTTGTTTATCTAGTTTATATATCAAAAGGAAGTTTGACAATTGCAATGTTATAGTGCTTCCATCGGACCATCTTATTGAAGATGAGGATGAGTTTATTGATACAATAAAATACGCAAATGAATTTTTAAATGAAAATAATGAGGGGATTTTAACTTTTGGAATAAAACCAAATAGAGCTGAAACTGGGTATGGATATATAAACGCTAATTTTAATAGTAAAAATAAAGTTAATAAGGTTAATGCTTTTGTTGAGAAACCTGATTATATTACTGCACAAAAATATTTAAGTGATGGGAATTATTATTGGAATAGCGGAATTTTTGTTTGGAACATAGATCTTATATTAAACTTAATAGAAAAATTCTTGAATGATACATATAACGCTTTAAGTCCTATACTTAATTTACCTTTTAGTGAGTTTGAAGATTTTATAAATGAAAATTATAAATTTACAGATTCAATATCAATTGATTATGGAGTTATGGAAAAATATGATAACATATTTGTAATTGAAGGAAATTTTGGTTGGGACGATGTTGGAAGTTGGTCTAGTGTCGATAGATATGGTGAAAAAGATAATAATGGAAATGTGTTAGGTTCTCATGGAGTTTTAATGAAGTCTAAAAATAATATAATTTTAACTAAAAAGAAGATTTTGTTAAATAATGTTGATGATTTGATAGTTGTAGAAACTGATGATTGTATTTTAGTTTCATCAAAAGAACATGCACAAGATATAAAACTTGCAAGAAATTATATGTAAATTTTAAAGAGTTAATTAGTTTTAATTAACTCTTTCTTTATATAGGGGAAAATAATAAATTGAGGTGTAGTTTATGAAATTTTCATTGGTAATGGCAACTCTTGGACGTTCTGAGGAAACAAAAATATTTTTAGATTCTTTAAGTATACAGGACTATAAAAATTTTGAGCTTATTATAGTTGATCAAAATGAAGAGGATATTCTAAAAGAAATAGTTGATGAGTATAGAGATAAATTTTATATAAAACATATTAGAATAAAAGAAAAAGGACTTTCTCTTGCAAGAAATGTTGGAATAAAATATGTAACAGGAGATATTATCGCTTTTCCAGATGATGATTGTGCTTATAGTGAGGGAATTTTATCTTTTATAAATAAATTTTTTATGAAAAATACTCACATGAATTTTTTAACATTTAAATTAAGAGATAGGGATACCGGAGAAGATTCAAATTTAAAATGGTATAATCATGATGTGGAAATTACATATAAAAATATTTTTAGAACGGTAATAAGTCCATCTATTTTTATTAAATTTAAGGATATAAAAGATATATTTTTTGATGAAAATTTAGGAGTTGGAAGAAGATTTGGATCAGGAGAAGAAAGCGATATGGCTCTTGAAATTTTACATAGAGGATATAGGGGAATGTATTCAACTAAATTTATAATATATCATCCAAATAAAAAAGAGCCAATGGATAAAATCTATTCCTATGGACTTGGTTATGGTGCAACAATAAAAAAACAGGTAAAATTAAGAAATGGAAAGAATTTTGTTGTAAATTATTTAATAAAAGATTCAATTTTAAAACCATTAGCTGGAATATTTATAAACTTTTTGAGATTTAATTATTATGAGGTTAATTCTTATAAAAAACGAATGGTATCAAGAATTAAAGGTTATTTAGAATATGAAATTAATTAGAGAATGGAGAAAATAATATGTCTATTATTAGAAAAGCTATAATACCTGTTGCGGGATTTGGTACGAGATTTTTACCTGTTACTAAGTCTATACCAAAGGAAATGATTCCAATTATTGATAAGCCTACAATTCAATATATTGTTGAAGAAGCGGTAGACTCTGGAATAACAGATATTTTACTTGTGACAAGTAAACATAAAAAATCAATTGAAGATTATTTTGATAACTTTAAAGAACTTGAATCAGTTTTGGAGAAATCTAAAAATTATGAAATGCTTGAGATGATAAAGAAGCTTTCTAACATGGTTAACATAACTTTTGTTAGACAAAAAGAACAAAATGGTTTAGGTCATGCAATTTATCATGGAAAAACTTTCGTTGGAGATGAGCCATTTTGCGTTTTACTTGGAGATGATATAGTTCATAACGATAATAAACCATGCTTAAAACAATTAATAGAATGCCATGAAAAACATGGAGGAACTATTTTAGGAGTTCAAGAGGTTGAACGTAAGGATGTATCTAAATATGGAATTGTAGATGGAGAAAAAATAGGAGATTCTCTTTATAAAGTTAATAATTTAATTGAAAAACCATCTATAGAAGAAGCTCCAACAAATGTAGCAATTCTTGGAAGATATGTTATAAGTCCAAGTATATTTTCTCATTTAGAAAAGGCGTCTTCTGGAAAATTAGGAGAAATTCAATTAACAGATTCATTGGTAAAATTAATTGATGATGAAGATGTATTTGCTTATACTTTTGAGGGAACAAGATATGATATAGGAGATAAGGTTGGATATTTAAAAGCAACAATAGATTTTTCTTTAAGAGATCAAAAAATGAAAGGAATAATAACTAATTATTTAGGTGAAAAGTTAAAGTAAATGTTTAAAATAAATTTTAATGATAATTTTTGTGTAAATTATGATAAAAGCCTTCTGATAGTTGTTGATATGATAAAAGGGTTTACAGATATAGGAAGTTTAAAAAGTGAATTTATAAAATCCATTTGTAAAGATATAAAAAATGCCTCTAAGAAGTTTTCCCATATTGTAAGCATTAATGATTCACATAAAAAACATGATTGTGAGTTTAATAATTTTCCTACCCATTGTATAGAGGGAAGTTGTGAATGTGAAATGTGTGATGAATTAAAAGATGTTAAATTCACTCATACTTTATTTAAAAATTCAACTAATGGCTTTTTCTCTAAAAATTTTATGGATGTATTTAAGTATTATATAGATAATAATTTTGATTTTGTGGTTGTTGGATGTTGCACAGATATTTGTATACTTCAATTTTGTATTACATTTAAAACCTATTTAAATTTTATAAATAAAAATTTAAATATTATAGTCCCTAAAAATTTAGTTGAAACATATGATTGTGAAAATCATGTAAGAGATAAAGTAACAAATGCCTCTTTATATTTAATGAGTAATGCAGGCATAGTTCTTATAAATAGCCTTTTATAAATTAATAATAATATTCTAAAAAATACTCAAAAGTTTGTATAAATTACCTCAAATTAGAAATAATTCATATAAAAGGATTTATTGATAATTAGGAGGAATTTTTAATTGAATAAAATATTATTAGTTGGAAGACTTGTAAAGGATCCTGAGCAAAGAATCATAGAAGATTCTCAAAAATCTCTTACAAAAATAATAATTGCTGTAAATAGAGATTATAAGGAGCCAGATGGAGAAAGAAAGGCTGACTTTATTCCCGTATCATTTTGGGGTAAAAAAGGAGATATAATACTTAAACATCTTCATAAGGGTGATTTAATAAGCGTTGGGGGACGTCTTAGAATGGGTTCTTATGTAGATAAAGATGGAAATAAAAAATATATAAGTGATGTTGTTGCGGAAGATTTTAGATTTGTGAGAAACCAATTTAAAATGCCAGAAATAAATGTACAATAAAATATATAAAAAGGAGGACTTTGTGTTGGTTCTTCTTTTTTATTTGAAAGATTGACATATTGATATATTTAAATATATAATATTTTAAGTATTAAGGAGGAAGTTTATGGAGTTTGATTTTAAAAAAGTTTCAAAAGTTTTCAAAGCTTTTTGTGATGAAAATAGGGTTAAAATTATAAACGAACTTATGAGTGGAGAAAAATGTGGGTGTGATTTACTTGATAAATTAAATATTTCTCAGCCGACCTTATCTCATCATATGAAAATACTTTGTGATTCTAATATGGTTGATTGTTATAAGAAAGGAAAATGGACTTATTATAAAATTTCTAAAGAGGGAGTTTTATATGCACTAGAATATATAAATTATATAAATAGGTTTGATTAAATAGGATTAGAAAATATATAGACATATTTAAATATATAAAAGGATGTGGATTTAAAATGTTAGAATCATTTTTAATATTTTTTGAAAAACAAGTATTTGGAATGGATTGGTTAAACACATTAGTAATGAGTTTTCTTAATATGATTGGAATTGATGTTTCTACAAAATTTGGTGGGAGTATTGTTTTCTTTATATACGATACTATTAAAATAATTTTATTGTTGTTAATTTCAATTACGATTATCACATATATTCAAACTTATTTATCAAATGAAAAGATAAAAGGTATAATATCAAAATTTGGTGGAATAAAAGGAAACATTATTGCAGCACTTCTTGGAACTATAACTCCATTTTGTTCATGTTCATCCATTCCAATATTTATAGGTTTTACAAAAGCGAAATTACCTCTTGGAGTTATATTTTCATTTTTAATATCTTCTCCAATGGTTGATATTTCATCTATTATTATACTTAGTGGAAGTTTTGGGGTAACTATTGCGATGTTATATGTAATTGTGGGATTGTTTGTCGCTGTAGTTGGAGGAACTTTAATTGGAAAATTTTCATGTAAAAATCAAATAAATTATTTTGATATGAAAGATAGTAATGAGGTATTTAATATAAATTTAACTAAGAAAGATAGAATAAATAATCTTTTAAACAAGCTTTAAAATTAGTAAAAGAGATGATTTTATATATATTTATTGGAGTTGGAATAGGAGCCTTTATTCATAATTATATACCAAGTGATATTATAGTAGGTGTTTTAGGAAGTGAAAATCCATTTGGAGTTATTTTATCAACATTAATAGGAATGCCAATTTATGCTGATATGTTTACAACAATTCCTATTGCAGAAGCGCTACTTTCAAAGGGAGCACAACTTGGAAGTATACTATCTTTTATGATGGCTATAACTGTTTACTCAATTCCATCTATAATAATGCTTAAAAAGATAATAAAAACTAAGCTTTTATTAGTATTTATAGCAATATGTACTTTAGGAATTATATTTACAGGATATTTATTTAATTTTCTTCACTCATTTTTATTAAATTAAAAAAGACCATTTTTAAAATGGTCTTTTTGTTTTTGTAATTACTTGGAGTGAGCTTCAAGCAATTTTTCTTTAAAAGTACATCCAAAATTATAAGTATCTTCAAGTTCTTGCTCAGATGGTTTAAATTTAATTTTAAGAGAAGGAGTTATAAGTTTCATTTTAAGTTCCTTAAGTCTTGCTTCAGTATTAGGAACACCTTCTCCACTCCATCCGTAAGAACCAAATGCTCCTGCTATTTTATTTCCATGAACGATAGGATTTAAATGAGTTAAAATATCTCTAATAGGTTCTAACATATCAGAGTTTATTGTAGGAGTACCAAATAATAATCCATCTGCTTCTCCTATAGCTTCAAGAATTTCATTTTTATCAAAATTTATTACATCAAAAGATTTAACGCAAACATCATTATTATGGGAAATAGCTTCAGCTAATTTTTCAGCAATAGAGGCAGTATACCCATATGCAGAAACGTAACAGATTACAACGTTAGGTTTTGATGATTTAGATTTAGGAGTACTCCATTGTTTATATAAAGATATAACTTTATTAATATCTGATCTAAGTACTGGGCCATGTCCAGGACAAATATAATCTATTTTTAAATCTTTAATTTTGTCTATTGCTTTTAAAACAAAAGGTTTAAATGGACTAAAAATACAATCGTAATAGTATTTTAAAGCATCCATATAATCATCATAATTTTCTACAGAATCATCAAAAATATTGTTTGTTGCGTAGTGTGCACCAAAAGAGTCACAAGTTATAAGAGTTTGTATTTCAGGAATGTAAGTGTAAATCGTATCTGGCCAATGTAAAAATGGAGCAGATATAAATTTAAGAGTCTTATCTCCTAAACTAATAGAAGAGGTATCGTTTGTTGTAATATGGTTAAAAGTTTTATTAGTAACTTTTTCTAAATATTTTATAGCAACAGGTGAAGCAATAATTACCATATTTGGACATAATTCAATCATTTTTTCAACAGAACCAGCATGATCAGGTTCAGTATGACTTACAACAAGATAATCTATGTCTTCAAATTTTATTCCCGCATCTTTTAATCTTTTAACATATTGATCAAAGAATTGAACTTTAACTGTTTCAAATACAGCAGTTTTTTCACTTCCAGTAACAACGTAAGAATTATAAGTAGTTCCGTAAGGAGTGTGCATTATAATATCGAAAACTCTTAAATCAGGATCGACAGCTCCAACCCATAAAAGACCATTTTGTATTTGATAACTTTTCATAAATAATCCTTTCTATTTTTGGAAAATAAATTTAAAAAATAATGGTTATATATTTATTATAAATTTTAAATTATATTTTAGTCAAAATAATATTTTATATAATACAAAAGTTTTAATTAATCTATATTTACAATAAACTTCAAATTTCACAAAAAACATTAAGCTATATATAATATTTTTAAAATAAATGTCGTTAAAAATCTTTTTATTTTGGTTAAAAATCCTTAAATAATGACAAATTCCCAAAAAGTATTATGTTAAAATTCTTAGTATATGTTATTATTTAAAATAGGAAGGTAAAGAGTATGAGAGTTGTAGAGGAGTTAAGAGGAAGAGAATATAGTTTAAGTGAAATAATTGAATATTATTACAAGATAATTGAGAATAAAGTTGAAATAGAGATGGTTGATGAAAAAAATGGAAATTTAGTTTATGGTATACAAATAGATAAAATAATGATAGAAAAAAATGGAAATCAAATAATAGAGAGCGAAAAAGTTGATATTATTAGTTGTAATTTAGAATTAGTAAGAGAAGTTTGTAGTGTATTACACAAAAATTTAGTATCACCAATACATTTAGTAGATGTTTTAGATGATAATATAAGTGAAGTGTTTAAGTTTAATTCTAAAATAAAATGTATTGAAAATGCTCTTTGAAATTAGAGGTGAAACTTGATAGTAGGAATAGGGTGCGATGTATTACACATAGATAGGGTTGAGAAACTTCTTAAATATAGAAATTTTTTAAATAAATATTTTACCTTAAGTGAGAGGGAATTATTTAACAAAGAAATGTATAATCAGAAAAATTATTTAAAAAAGATAGCATCAAATTTATGTGTGAAAGAGGCTTTTTTTAAAGCTATTTCTATAGAAATAAATAATTTTAGATTTATAGATGTAGAAGTTATGCGTGATAGTAATGGAAAGCCCTATATAAATTTATATAATAACTTAGAAAAATTTAATAACTATAAAGTGCATGTAACGATATCTAATGAAATAAATATTGTTACATCTTTTATTGTTGTAGAAAAAGTAAATTAATAAGTAATAAAAATTTTTACTTCGAATAAGTATTACTTGTAAATAATTATAAAGGGAGTACTTATTTTGAGAAAAATTATTTTATTATCTATAAGTTTTTTATTGTTTATTGTATGTTTTACTTCTTGTAAATCTAATGATAATGTTGAAAATCCTGAGAGAGCATTTGATTATGTAAAAAGCATAACAAATTATATATCAGATATTAGAATAACTTTTAAAAATGATAGAAATGAAGAGAGTATATTTTTAAAACAATATATTAGCTCTGACAATAAATACAGATTAGATTTAGAAGGGGAACGAAGTTATATTTATAAAGATGATAAGATCTATGTTAAAGATATAAAAAATAATAGGGAATATTTCCTTGAAGAGGATTTTGATGAAGTATATAAATACTCTTTTTTGAATGAATACATAAAACTTATTTATTCTATGGATGAAGTAAATTATTTTACAGAATCTTATGTGGATGGAGAGGAACATAAAATATATTTTGCTGCAAGAGTAAACCTTCCTACAAATAATTTAAATATAAATTACGCTGTTTTATATTTAAATGAAAATTATACTCCTTTAAAACTTGAAATTTTTGATAGTAAAGATAAATTAAGAGTTTTGGTTGAATATATAACTTTTGATGTGGTGGGGGAAATAGATAAAAGTTTATTTGATTATGAAAAATAGGAGGGAAGATATGAAATTCAATAAGAATGTATATGCAGAAATAAACTTAGATAACTTAAAATATAATTTTAATTTAATTAAGAGTATTAATAAAGGAAAGAAAATAATAGCTGTTGTAAAAGAAGATGCTTATGGTCATGGAGCTGTTGAAATTTCTAAAGAACTTGTTAGATGTGGAGTAGACATGCTAGCTGTTATTAAAATAGAAGAAGCAATAGAATTAAGGGAAAATGGAATTAATATTCCTATTTTAATATTTGGAGTTACCCCAATTGAATATTTAAATGAACTTTTAAAATATGAGCTTACTCAAACTATAACTAGTTTTGAGTACGCTATTTTATTATTAAAGGAATTAAAAAAGGTTAATAAGATATTAAAGGTTCATATAAAGATAGAAACAGGAATGGGAAGAGTGGGATTAATTGCAAGTGATGAAAATTTAAAAATTGTAAATAATATATTCATAAATCCTTTCTTTGATGTAGAGGGTATATACTCACACTTTTCTGATGCGGATAATGATGATGAAAGTTATACTCTAACACAATATCAATTATTTAATTTATTTTGTAATAATTTAGATAAATTAAAACTAAATATAAAATATAAACATATATGTAACAGTGCAGGAAGTATAAAGTTTCCAAATTTTAATGGGGATGCTATAAGACCTGGAATTATTCTATATGGATATAATTTAATTGAAGATAAACAGCATATAAGTTTTAAGTCGGTTATGAGCTTAAAAGCTAGAATTGTACATATAAAAGAAGTTCATAAAGGTGAATCTATTGGGTATGGAAGGACATATAAGGCAAATGAAAAGAAAATAATTGCAACTATTAATGTTGGATATGGTTCTGGTTATCCAAGATATTTATCAAATAAAGGTAAAGTACTATTAAATGGGGTTTATTGTGATATTGTTGGGAATATATGTATGGATCATACTATGATTGATATTACTTCTGTGGAGAATGTTAAGTTATTTGATGAAGTTGTATTAATTGGAAAGAGTATAGATAAATTTATATATGCAACAGATATATGTAAGTTTGGTGAAACTATTTGTTATGAGGTTTTATGCGGTATAGGAAGAAGGATACCTAGGGTTTATATAAAGGATAGTAAAGTTTTAAATTAAATATAAAATATATGACCGTAGGGAGATTTAAATTTTTAGTAAGTTGTAAATTTTTAGTAAGTGTTATATAATTTAAGGAGTACGTAATTAAATTATAATTTTAGTTATGATTATGGGGGTACTTCTGAAGTGAGTAAATCAATGAGTAGTTTTTTAAAGCCTTTATCTAGTCCGCAAGCAATAAAAGTTAAGCCATTACAAAAAGGTAGCATAAATATAAGAGACATCATATTAATATTTATTAGAAGAAGAACATGGGAAACAATTGGAAAAGGATATAAGGATATGGGAGAAATAAATATAGAATTGTCTGAATGTGGATTTTTCTCAGCTTTTGAAGATTTAGTTAAATATGAGATAAGGCTTTCGGAGAGTGATAATTTAGATGACTACAATGGTAGTAAAAAGAGGGGACATATTCTATGCTGATTTAAGTCCAGTTATAGGATCTGAACAGGGAGGAATAAGACCCGTTATAATAATTCAAAATGATATAGGAAACAAGTATAGCCCAACGGTTATAGTTGGAGCTATAACGTCTCAAATTAATAAGGCTAAGTTACCTACTCATGTGGAAATTTCATCAGAGGAATATGGTTTAAATAAGGATTCTGTAGTTTTATTGGAACAAATAAGAACTCTTGATAAAAAACGTCTAAAAGAAAAAATAGGCCATATGACTAAAAGTGATATGAAAAAGGTTAATAAAGCATTATTTATAAGTTTAGGGCTTTGTTAGCTAAAAAATTATTAGTATTTTGATAAATCAACGTATATTTTATATATTTAATTAATGGCATTTTTAAAATGCCATTAATATTTTTTGGAGACATAATTTATGAAATTTATTAAAATTTTAAGGAAATTATTATTGATAATATTTATTGCATTAACACCATATATAACTAGCTATGCAAACGATAAAGTTAATACTGATTATATACATAATTTTGAATATGATATTAATAATTTGATAGATGGAAATGAAGAAACATTTTTTATTTTACCAGATTTTGTTAATTATTTGGAATTTAAGGTAGAAAATGATAGGAAAGTAAGAAGTATTAATATTACAGTAGATGATACTAAGAATAATTATAACTATAAAGTTTACTCAAGTAGTGATGGATATGAGTATAATGAAGTGAAATTTAAGAAAACCATAATTAATAGCAAAGAAGAAAATTTAAAAGTTAGTATAGAAGATCCTTTTATTAAAATTAGGGTTGTATATAGTGAAAGTAATGATTTTGTAAATATAAATGAAATTATTTTTTTAGATGAAAAAAATAATAAAATTAATAATGTGGAAATATATAAAGAAGAACCTATTATAGAAAATGTAATTTATGAAAAAGAAGATAAGGGTTATATAGAATCCATACAGGAACTTATATGTAGAACAATGGGAGAAGAATATATTAATTTCTTCGATATTGAACTTTTGCCTGATGATATAGGAAAAGATTATTTTAGATTATCTAGCAGTAATAATAAAATTGTTCTTAAAGGAAATAATGTAAATTCTTTAAGTTTAGCTCTTAATTACTATTTTGAACATTATTTAAATCAAACTTTTAGTAGATTTGGGAATTCAAAAATTAAAGCAAGTTTACCTTTACCAGAGATTAATGGTGAGATAGAGAAAATAATTGATTTGAAATATAGATATAACTACAATTATGTAGCGTATGGATATACTATGGCTTATTGGGATTTTGAACAATGGGAAAGAGAAATTGATTGGATGGCTTTAAACGGATTTAATATAGCTTTAAATCTAGTGGGATATGAAGAGGTTATAAGAAGATTTTTAAGTGAATTTGGATTTAGCTTTTCAGAAATAGTTAACTATTTAACCTCTCCTATATATTTACCATGGCAATATATGGGAAATATAAGTAGGGTTGGTGGAGAAATGACTCCTAAATGGTTTGAAGATAGAGCGAAACTTTCTATAAAGATTGGTAATAGAATGAGAGAGTTTGGGATATCTCCAATACATCAAGCCTATATAGGGTATTTTCCGTATAAAGAAGGTGTTGATTTAAATATAATTAGTGGAAGTTATTGGAGTAAAATAAAAGGGCCAGATAGAGTAGCTTTCGATGAAAATTATGAAGAAGTTGCTAAGGTGTTTTATGATAAGCAAAGAGAAGTTATGGGAGAAACTAAATATTTTGCAGGAGATTTATTCCATGAAGGTGGAAATGCTTATGGATATGATGAAAAAGTTATTTCTTCTAAGGTTTTGGAAACTTTAAAGAAAAATGAAGGGGAAGATGCTATTTGGGTAATTCAATCTTGGGGTCATAGTCCTTCTTCAAATACTATAGGTCATCTTGATAAGAAAAATATATTAATTGTTGATTTGCATTCTCAGTTAAATGTTAGATGGGAAGGATTTGCAAAATTTAATGGAATGAAATGGGATAATAAAGAGTTTGATAATTCAAATTGGATTTTTGGAGTATTAAACAACTTCGGAGGAAGAAGTGGTCTTTATGGTCATTCAAGATTTATGATAGATGAGTTTTATAGAGCTAAAGAAAAAAGTGAGTTTTTAGTTGGAATCGGACATACTGCTGAGGCTATTGGATATAACGATTTTATAGATGAATTAATAACAGAACTTATATTTGAAGATAAAATTGACTTTGATGAATTTATTAAAAGATATATAACAAATAGATATGGTAAATTTAATCAAAAATTATTAGATGGATTTTATATATTATTAGATACAGTATATAATCCTACCACAGAAGTTTATCATGAGGGGGCATCTGAATCTATAATAAATGCAAGACCTTCAATGGAAGTAACTAGTGCATCTAAATGGGGAATTATTCATAAAAACTATAATTCAGATATTTTAGAGAGAGCATTAAAGTTATATTTTTCCGTATACGATGAATTCAAGCATAATGAATTTTTTATTAAAGATATAATTGATATTTCAAGTGAAGTTATTGTAAATTTAGCTCATCAATATTATAAAGACATTCAAAATGCTTATGAGAAAAAAGATATGAATGAATTTAAAGTTTTAAGTGATAAGTTTTTATATTTAATAAATCTTCAAGCTAATATTTTATCTTATAATGAGGATAAGAGTTTAAAACTTTTATTAAAAGAAATAGATAGTTTTAAATATGATGATTATTTTAAGGATACTTTAAAATATAACAAGAAAACCATAATAACAACTTGGTATGATAAGCTTGTATCAGATGATGATGGGCTTAGAGATTATGCTAATACGGATTTTTATGATCTTATAGGAACTCTTTATTATAACAGATGGAAAAATTATTTTGATGATGTTTTAAATGGAAATGAGTATAAAGAGAAGTATGATGATTATAGATTTGATGTAAAATGGATTTATGATGATAATTCTTTAGATTTTAAGAAGAGTGATAAGAGTTTAAAGGAGTTAATTAATCTTGTTATTGTAGATGCTTCAATGAAAAAAAGTGATTTTTCATTTCTTGCAAATTTAATATATTCTATAAGCTCTTTGTTTAGATAAAAAAGGTAGCCAAAATTATTGGCTACCTTTTTTATTTGAAAAATTTATCGTAAGATTCCCTGGCTTTTTTAACCATAGAGTGAATTTCATCTTTTGTAATAATATATGGGGGCATAAAATAAAGAATATTTCCAAGAGGTCTTAATAATAAAGAGTTTTCAAGAGCGATTTTATATATTTGATATCCAACTCTATCTTCAAATTTAAATGGTTCTTTTATTGTTTTATCTTTTACAAGTTCAATTGCACAAATCATTCCAAGAGAGCGAACTTCTCCTACAAATTCTAAATCTTTAAAATATTCATCGGTTACTTCTCTTAAATATTTTGATTTTTCACTAAGGCTTGTTAAAACATCCTCTTCTTTAAAAATGTTTAGGGTTTCGCAAGCAACAGAACATGCAAGGGGATTTCCAGAGTAGCTGTGAGAGTGTAAGAATGCTTTTAGTTTAAGGTAATCATCGTAAAAGGCGTTGTAAATTTCGTTTGTTGTAATTGAAAGAGAAAGTGGGAGATATCCTCCAGTTAATCCTTTTGATACGCACATAATATCTGGGGTAATTTCAGCGTGGTTAACTCCAAAAAAATTTCCAGTTCTTCCAAATCCAACGGCAATTTCATCTGCAATTAAGTTTATATTGTATTCTTTTGTTAATTTTCTTAGTTTTTTTAAATAAGATTCAGGGTACATTTTCATTCCAGAAGCACATTGAACCATAGGTTCTATTATAACTGCAGTTATTTCTTTGTGATTTTTAAGAATTGTTTCTTCCATGTGTGAAAAACATTCTGTATCACAAGAATTACGGTTTTTAAAATATGGACATCTAAAGCAGTCAGGAGAATTAACTTCTATTGTATCTAAGAGAATTTTGCTATAAACCTCAGAGTATAATGGGGTTTTAGATACTGAAAGTGCTCCTATTGTTTCTCCATGGTATCCATCTTTTAGAGATATGAATTTTGTTTTAGAATCAAAACCTGTTTGTTTGTGATATTGGTAACTTAATTTTAAGGAGATTTCAACAGAAGAGGATCCATTATCTCCAAAAAATATTTTTGAAAGCCCTTTTGGGGATACTTCTAAAATTTTTTCTGAAAGATCTATTGCAGGTTTGTGAGAGAAATTTGAAAATATTACGTGTTCAAGTTTATCTACTTGGGATTTTAAAGCGTTGTTTATTCTTTTATTACTATGACCAAAAAGATTTACCCACCAAGAAGAAATGGCGTCTATGTAAGGTTTACCATCTATATCATATAAATAAATTCCCTCTCCTTTATCTATTATTATTGGGGGGAATTCTTCATAATCTTTCATTTGAGAGCAGGGATGCCAAATATTATTTAAATCTTTTTTTTGCAGCTCATTCAAAATAATCACTCCTATAGATTTTCAATGAATTTTAAAATATGGTCTTTATTTAAATCTTCTCTTTTATTTATGTAAGGAATAATAAGAGTATTTTTAAGGTTTAGATAGTTTGTTAAAAATGAAATATTATCTATTTCATGTTCTTTATTTGTGAAATTATTAAATACAACACCTGATATTTTGATATTACTATTTTTTAAATGGTTTATTGTAAGAATTGTATCGTTTATTGTTCCTACTTTTGTTGAGGTTACAACTATGGCTTTAAGGTTTAAATCTTTTATTAAATTATACATAAAATAGTTTTTAGTATTTATTGGGGAAAATATCCCTCCTGCTCCTTCAACTATTATGTTTTCATAAAAATTTTCAATTTCCCTAAAATCTTCTAGAATTTTTCTAATATCTATATTTATGTTATTTTTCCTTGAAGATAGGTGAGGGGAGAGAGGAAACTTTAAGGGGTATGTACACTTAAAGTCCTCTTTATTTTTATTTGATGAGTGTTCTCTTACATAGTCAACATCTGGAATAATTAAGTTTGATTCTAAAAATTCACATCCAGTTTGAATTGGTTTATAATAACAAGAATTTTCCCCTAAATGATTAAATAAAATAGAGCTTATGAATGTTTTTCCAATATCTGTATTTGTAGCCGTTACGAAAATTTTTTTCATTATATAGAAAACTCCATACGTTTTGCAAGTTCTTTGTCATTTTCAATGTTACTTCCTGTTGTTGTTAGGAAATCTCCTGTAAGCATTGCATTAACTCCTGCTTTAAGTCCAAGCTCTTGAAGATCTTCAAGTTGCATTCTTCCACCTGCGTATCTTATTTGTGCTTTTGGAAGAATAAATCTAAATACTGAAATTGTTTTTATTATCTCCATTTTATGTAGTGGAGGGTTATTCTCATATGGAGTTCCTTCAACTGGAGTTAATATGTTTATTGGAACCGAGTCAACATTTAATGCACGAAGTTCAAAAGCTAGGTTTATTCTATCGATTTCTGATTCCCCCATTCCAATTATTCCACCGCTACAAACTTTAAGACCTGCTTTTTGTACAAGTTTTATTGTGTTAACCCTATCTTCAAATGTGTGAGTTGAGCAAAGAGTTTCATAAAATTCACGAGAAGATTCTAAGTTATGGTGATACATTTTAACTCCAGAATCTCTAAGTTTTTCAGCTTGTCCTTCTTTTAAAATTCCAAAGGATCCACAAAGAGAAATATTAGTTTCTTCTCCAAGTTTTTTGTAGATTGAACAAATTTTATCTATTTCTAAGTCAGATGGTCCACGTCCACTTGATACCATTGAAAATTTATGAGCTCCTTTAGATTGTACATCTTTTGCTCTTTCTATAATTTCCTCTTCTTTTAAGAAAGAGTATGGAGTTATGTTTGTTTTGTAGTGAGCAGATTGAGCACAATATTTACAATCTTCTGAGCAGTTACCATTTTTGACATTCATAATTGTACATAAGTCAAGAGAGTTTCCTGAAAAATTTTTCCTAATTTCATTAGCACAAGAAATAAGTTCTTCCATAGAATCTTTGTCGTTTATGTGGTCAATATTAATAAGAGCCTTTGCTTCTTCAAAGGTTATTTCATATCCCTCTAGTATTTTGTCTTTTAAGTTTGTTATGTTTAATTTCATTATTTTTCTCCTTTAATGTATTTTTCATATTTAATATAAAGTTTTTTCATAGTTTCTATTAATAAGTTTAAATCATTATAAGAATGATTAACACTTAGAGTTATCCTAAGTCTACTTGTGTTTTTTGAAACAGAAGGAGGACGAATTGGAGTTACGTATATATTTTCATGAAATAAATCCTCTTTAAACTTTAAGCATAATTTTTCATCATGTAAAATTACTGGAATTATTGGAGTAATTCCATCTATTACACTGTAACCTATGTTTTTTAACTCACCTCTTACAAAAACGCTTATTTGTCTTAAGTATTCTCTTTCTTTTTTATAAGAGATACATTTGATTATTGAGTTTGAGAGAGTTTTTGCGTTTTCTGGTGTTTGGGAAGTTGAAAATATAAATGATCTTGAAGTATTTTTTAAATAATTAATTACAATAGAGGAAGAGGATAAAAATCCACCAACGCATCCAAGTGCCTTACTTCCAGTTCCCATAAGTAAAATCCTATCATCATAAATATTAAAATATTCGCATGTTCCTTCTCCATTTTCTCCAAGAACTCCAGTTCCATGGGCATCGTCTATGTATAAATAACAATTAAATTTATAACAAAGATGGATTAACTCTGAAAGTTTACAAATATCCCCATCCATTGAAAATACCCCATCAGTTATTATTACCTTTTTAGGGTGAGAGGAAAAATCTTTTAGTTTATTTAAAAGATCATCCATATCAAGATGTTTATAAATAATCTTTTTCCCTTTAGAGAGTTTAATTCCTGTAATTATACTTGAGTGATTTAATTCATCTGAAAAAATAATAAACTCTTCATCAAAAAGTGAGGGGATAGAGCCAATGTTACACAAATACCCTGAGCTATATAAAATGGTATCTTCTTTCTTTTTAAACTTTGAGATTATGTTTTCACATTCTCTATGAAGAATTGTTGTTCCTGTTGTAAGTCTTGATCCTCCTGAACCTACTCCAAAATTTTTAATAGTTTCTATGGAGTTTTCTTTAAGAGAAGTATCATTACAAAATCCAAGATAATTATTTGAAGAAAACAAAATCATGTTTTTATCCTTAAGTTTTATGTGAGAATCTTGAGGGGAAGAAAATTCATGAATTTCTCTTAAAAGGTTTTTATCTTTTATGCTTTTAAGTTTTTCATTTAGGTTAAACATATTAAAACACCAAATCCTTATTAAATTCTGGAAGGGAATTTATAATTACTATTTCGTTTTTTAAATAATCTATGGTTTCTTTAAGCTTGTCCTTATTTTTTATAAAAATAATTCTTCCTCCATAATCGTGGTTTTTAGGTTTAAAGTTTTCAATTCTAACGTAACCAAACTTTTTGCTTCCAATATAACCTGTTGTGTAATTTTTATCATCTGAAATGCAAATTTCACAAATTATGTTTTCATGATTACAAACCTTAGAACTTAAACAAAGAGCATCTTTTAAATATTTTCCATAAAAACAATTTTCCTCTAAGAATTTATTTAAATAGGGTTTAATTTCTAAACTATAATCCATGTTTGTACATCTAACGATATTTTCTTCAAATTTTTCAAAATCCTCAAAGGAAACTAAAAGTGCTCCTTTTAAATTTTTCAAAGATAAAAGAGTGTCTATTGCTAAAGAAATTTTATCTTCATTAAAACCTAGGTTTTTTAAAATTTTTGGAACATAAGATGAGTCAAAAGTTGAAATTTTTAAAGGTTTTATATAATTAATTTTTGAATTTTCGTGAATTTTTTGAATTGAAATATTTATAAAATCAGAATTTCCCTTAGGATGATTAAGTGCCCTTTTAATTAAGTTTGAAACTTCCCTTTCCAACATATCTAGAGAAGTTATACATTCTCCTCCTGATATATGAGTTCCTCCTTTTAAATGATCAATGGGAGAAGCTCCTCTCATTTTAATTGAAAATAAATTATTTATCTTTAATCCCTCTCTTTACTAAATTCTCTAATAATTTTGTAATTGGATATGCTGTAAAAAATGTATAAACCATTCCAGGAAGTGATGTAGCTAAAAGAGATATGAAGTTTGCACCAGTTAAAATTGAAAGAATAATTCTTGAGACAAATGATCCAACTGGTCCTGCTATTGATATGAAGAACATGTTTTTATTTGAAAAATGAATAATTCCTCCAGCAACAAGTCTAAAGTTAAAGGAATTTAAAATGCTTAATAGGTTGTGAGTTCCCAATAAAAATGTAAGGGTACTTGAAAGAATTCCTGCAAGTATGTATGTTTTAAATCCAAATACAGCACAAATAGCAACAGCAACAGGAGCAGAAAGTTGAAATTCAGTACCAGGAATAAGACCTGGAAGCTTTATAAAGCTAAATACAGTAATTAAAACTCCTAGAAAACTAATTTTAACTATGTCTTTTGTTTTCATATAAACTCCTTATGAATTTTAATTTTTAATAGATAGTTAGAATTATAAATATAACATTTTAATATTAAAAGTAGTAAGAGGTTTTTTAATTTTTTTTTAACATGTTTATGATAAAAATGAATAAATATTAATTTGAATGTATGTTATAATGGTGATTATCATATAAAATGGGAGAATTTGTTATGATTGATTTTATAAAAGTTTCGAAGATATACGAAAAAAATGTTAAAGCATTAGTTGATGTGAGTTTATCCATTGAGCAAGGAGAATTTGTATTTCTAGTTGGTTCTAGTGGAGCAGGAAAATCTACTTTTATAAAAATGATTTTAAGAGAAATAAAACCTACAAGTGGAAAAGTATTAATAAATGGAAATGATGTAAGTCTTATAAAAAGAAGAGATATACCTTATCATAGAAGAAGTATTGGTATGGTGTTTCAGGATTTTAAACTTATATCAAATTTAAATGTGTATGAAAATGTTGCTTTTGCCATGAGAGTTGTTGAAGCTGATGAAAAAGAAATTAGAAAGAGAGTCCCTGTTGTTTTAAGTTTAGTTGGACTTTCAGATAAGTATAAGGTTTTTCCTCATGAATTGTCAGGAGGGGAGCAACAAAGAGTTTCTCTTGCTCGTGCTATGGTTAACAATCCATCTATATTAATTGCAGATGAGCCAACGGGAAATTTAGATCCAGATACAGCTCTTGAAATAATGGCACTTCTTCAGGATATAAATAGAGGAGGTACAACTGTTTTAATGGCAACTCATGCAAAAGATATCGTAGATAGAATGAAAAGGCGTGTTATTGCAATAGAAAGAGGAGTTTTATTAAGGGATGAGAAGAGAGGTAAATACGAATAATGAGAATAGGAAGTTTTAAGGGATTTACCGTTGATGCTGTAAAGAGTTTATTTAGAAATAAAACAATAAGTATCGCAACTATTGTAAATATTGTTGTAACTCTTACTATATACGGTATTTTCTTAATTTTAATGAATGTTATAGTTACGAATGTTAATGATGTTGAATCAAGGCTTGAGCTTAAGGTTTATTTAAAAGATTACATAACAGTTGAGCAACAGGAAAAAATTAGAGATGCTATTAAATCAGTTGAAGGGATAGAAGATGTTTATTATGAAAGTAAGGCAGAAGCTTTAAATAATTTTAAAACTCAGCTTAAAGAGTATGCTTGGATGGTTGAAGGTTATGACGAAACAAACAATCCTCTTCCAAGTGCTTATGTTGTTAAAATAAATTCCCCTGAAAATTCATTTAAGATTGAGGAAGCTCTTAAGGGATATGAAGGAATTGATGGAATTGGAAGCGATAAAGTTTTAGTTAGAGAGGTTTCAAAAATATCCACTTTCATAAAAATAGCTTGGGCTGTTCTTTCTTGTATATTAATTTTAGTTTCATTGTTTTTAATTATGAACACAATAAAGCTTACAATTTATTCAAGAAGGAAAGAAATTTATATAATGAAGTTTGTTGGAGCAACTGATTGGTTTATAAGATGGCCATTTGTTATAGAAGGAATTATTCTTGGAATTATTGGAGGACTTTTATCTATTGGAATTGTTTATTATGCGTATATTTCAGTTTATAAAGTTCTCATAGATAAGAATTTATTTTCCTATTTAGTATCACCAGGAATAATACTTGGGCAATTATTTTTACATTTTTTATCCATAGGAATTTTAGTTGGAGTAGTTGGAAGTATAGTTTCTCTTAGAAAATTTCTAAAAGTTTAGTATTATTCATTTGAATATTTAAATATATTTAATGGAATAATACTTCTAATTGTGGATTAGAATTTGGAGGATTTTATGAATAATAATGGCAACAATAGTGAAGAGTTAAATGTTAAGGAAGATATTGATAGAAGTTATGATAACAATAAGGCTAAGAAGCTAAAAGGAAAAAATACACTTATAATTCTTTTATGTATATTTGTTTTGTTATTAACTAATGTGGTATCGTACATATTTGGAGCGAGTTTTTCTTTAGGGTCTAATATATTTACAGACGGATTTAAAAACTTATCTGATAATGTTTTAAGTTATAAAAAAATACTTGTTATTAGGAATTTATTAGAGAAAACTTATCATGAAGGAATAGATAATAGTGCATTATTAGATGAGGCTTTAAAGGGAATGGTAAATTCTATTGGTGATCCTTATACTGTTTATATGGATAAGAAGGAGTTTGAGGATTTTAATTTAAAAAGTAAAGGTAATTATGTTGGAATAGGAATTCAAGTTGCTCCAAAAGATGGAAAAATTGTTGTAGTATCTGTATTTGAAGATTCTCCTGCTTATAGAGCTGGGATTTTACCAGGAGATTTTATAATAAATGTTTCTAATGAAGATGTTGATATGGACTCTATTGATAAAGCTATTTCACTTATAAAGGGAGAAAAAGATACGGAAGTTTCTTTAGTTGTTGAAAGAAATGGAGAACAATTAAAATTTAATATTTATAGAGAAGAGATTTTAATTGATCCAGTTGAATATGAAAAAATTGATGATAAAATAGGATATTTAAAATTAAATGTGTTTGATGAAGGTTCTTCAGAAAGGGTTAAAGAAGCTTTAAAAGAGTTAAACTCTGAAAAAATCATTCTTGATTTAAGGGGAAATCCTGGAGGTTTATTAAATGAGTGTGTAGAAATAGCATCTCAATTTATACCTGAAGGAAAGACCATAGTTTCAACAAAAGGTAGGGATGGAAAAGAAGAGGTATTTAAAGCTTCAAAAGGAATTGCAGAAAATACAGAAATTGTAGTATTAGGAGATTCGGGTAGTGCTAGTGCATCTGAGGTATTAATAGGAGCTTTAAAAGATCATAATAGAGCTACATTTATTGGAGAGAAAACTTTTGGGAAAGGTCTTGTTCAATCAGTATTTTCTCTTGGAGATGGAAGTGGTGTTAAAATTACAATATCTAAGTACTATACACCAAATGGGGAATATATAAATGGAATTGGAATTTCTCCAGATGTGGAAGTTTTATATGATAAGGATGAGTATATAAAGAATCTTCAAAATACTCAAGACAATGAAGAGGAGCTTAGAAAATTAGATACTCAATATCAAAAAGCGCTAGAGATTTTAAAAAATTAGAGGTAAACTTATGAAATATGTTTTATATGTTTATTCTTTAGGTTTAGTTTTAAATTTGTATAGTTATTTTAAAGAAATTAAGGGGAGTAAGTTTTACTCTCCTTTTTTTATATTTAAAATTTTTGTGTGGATTTTAAGTTTTAATATATTTTTTGAGGTCTTAAAAAGAGTTTATGATGTAAAATTTTTTAATGTTAATTTTATTTTGGTCATTTTTATAGTAAGTGTTATTTTAAGTTTTATACATAAAAAATATGTTTGTATAAGTTTTAGTTATGTTATTAGTTATTTTATTTTAAGATTTTTAAATTTCTCTGTAAGTGTAAAAGAGATTATGTTTTTAATTGGATCTCTTCATATTTTTGAGGGAATATTTATAATTTTTCAAAAGGATTTTTTAAATTTAAGTTATGAAAGAGGAGTTTTAAAATTTTATCTTCCATTGGTTTTAAACAAAATTCCATTGATATTTTTGGTATTTTATAGGAGAAATTTTAAAAATAAGAATGAATATTATGTGAGAATAATTTCCGGTGTATTGATTTTCTTTTATGGTATAATTATCCTATTAATAGGAAGTTTTAAAAGTGTGTATGGATTGATATTATCTCCTTTTTTACATGAGGGAATTTTATTTTTAGAAAGAAAGTTTTATATATTTCTAAGAAAGGATAGACGACGTGGGAAAATTTAAAATAAATTCGAAGTTTAAACCTATGGGTGATCAACCAAAGGCCATAGATAAATTAGTTGATTCAATAAACAGTGGAAATAAATTTCAAACACTTTTAGGAGTTACAGGTTCTGGAAAAACTTTTACAATGGCAAACATAATAGAGAGAGTTCAAAGACCATCTATTATTCTTGCTCATAATAAAATTTTAGCAGCTCAATTATGTTCTGAGTTTCGTGAATTTTTTCCTGAAAACTCAGTTGAGTATTTTGTATCTTATTACGATTATTATCAGCCAGAAGCTTATGTTCCTCACACAGATACTTTTATTGAAAAAGATGCTTCAATAAATCAAGAAATAGATAAGCTTCGTCACTCAGCAACATCTTCTATAATTGAAAGAAGAGATACAATAATTGTAGCCTCTGTTTCTTGTATTTATGGACTTGGAAATCCTAATGAATATAAAAATCTTGTTATAAATCTTCGTGTTGGAATGATTAAAGATAGAGATGAAGTTATAAAAAAGCTTGTTGAGATTCAATATGAACGAAATGAAATTGATTTTGCTCGTGGAACTTTTAGGGTTAAAGGAGATGTACTTGATATTGTTCCAGTATCAACTTTTAGTGTTGGAATTAGAGTTGAGTTTTTTGGAGATGAAATTGATAGAATAAATGAATTTGATATTTTAACTGGAAAAACAATTTCATCTCTTTCTCATATATCTATTTATCCTGCTTCTCACTTTGCAACATCAAAAGAGAGAATTGAAGAGGCAATTTGTGAAATAAATTCAGAGCTTAATGAGAGGGTAAAATATTTTAAGGAAAATGACAAACTTATAGAAGCTCAAAGGATTAAAGAGAGAACAAACTACGATATAGAAATGCTTCGTGAAATGGGATATTGTAATGGAATTGAAAACTATTCAAGAATTATGGATGGAAGAGAAAAAGGGAGTATGCCCTATACCTTGTTTGATTATTTTCCAGAAGATTATTTAATTTTTATAGATGAATCTCATGTTACAATTCCTCAAGTAAGGGCAATGTATGCTGGAGATAAATCAAGAAAAGATTCATTAGTTGAATATGGGTTTAGGCTTCCTTGTGCACATGACAATCGTCCTTTAAAGTTTGAAGAGTTTGAGAGTAAAATAAATCAAATGATTTTTGTATCTGCAACTCCATCTGATTATGAAAAAAATCACCAAGAAGTTGTAGCTGAGCAAATTATAAGACCAACAGGATTACTTGATCCAATAATTGAGGTTAGACCTGTTGATAGTCAAGTAGATGATTTATATGGAGAAATTTTGAAAGCAAGAGAAAAAGGATTTAGAACTCTTGTAACAACCTTAACTAAAAAAATGGCAGAGCATTTAACTGATTATTTAAATGATTTAGGTGTAAAGACTACATATATGCATTCAGATGTTAAAACCATAGATAGAATGGAAATAATAAGAGATCTTAGACTTGGGGAGTTTGATGTTTTAGTTGGAATAAACCTTTTAAGAGAGGGACTTGATATTCCAGAGGTTTCATTAGTTGCCATACTCGATGCAGATAAGGAAGGGTTTCTTCGTTCTGAAACAAGTTTAATTCAAACTATTGGAAGAGCTGCTAGAAATTCTGAAAGTAAAGTTATAATGTATGGAGATACCATAACAAAATCTATGGAAAAAGCAATAAGTGAAACAAAAAGAAGACGTGATATTCAAATTAAATACAATAAAGAGCATAACATTACTCCAAAAACAGTTGAGAAAGATATAAGAGAGGTAATACAAGCTACAAAAATTCAAAATGAAGAGATTAAAAAGAAGTTTAAAGTGGAAGTTCCTTTAGATATAAAAGAGAGGATTAAACTTATTGAAAAACTTGAGAAAGAAATGAAAAATCATGCTAAGAACTTAGATTTTGAAAAAGCTATGGAGATTAGAGATTTTATAAAAGAGATAAGAAAAACTATGTTTTAGATGAGAGGATTTTATGGATTATATTGAGATAAAAGGTGCTAAGGCTAATAATTTAAAAAACTGCAATGTTAAATTTCCAAGAAATAAATTAGTTGTGTTTACTGGAGTATCTGGTTCTGGTAAAACTTCTCTTGCTTTTGATACTCTTTATGCAGAAGGTCAAAGAAGATATGTTGAATCTCTTTCAACTTATGCAAGACAATTTTTAGGTCAAATGGATAAACCAGATGTTGAATCAATTACAGGACTTTCTCCTGCCATATCAATTGATCAAAAAACAACTTCAAGAAATCCACGTTCAACTGTTGGAACAGTAACTGAAATTTATGATTATTTAAGACTTTTATTTTCAAGAGTAGGAATTGTTCATTGTCATAAATGTGGAAAGGAAATTAAACGCCAAACAATAGATCAAATAGTAGAAAGTATTATGAGTTTTCCTTATGGGGAGAAAATACAAATTCTATCCCCTGTTGTTAGAAATAAAAAAGGAAAGCATGAAAAGCTCTTAGAAAACATAAGAAAGCATGGTTTTGTAAGAGTTAGAATAGATGGAGAAATTTATGACTTATTAGGGGAAGAGATAGATTTAGATAAGAATAAAAAACACACCATAGATATTTTAGTAGATAGAATTGTGATTAAAGAGTCTGTTAAATCTCGTGTAGCTGATTCTGTTGAAACTTCTCTTAAATTTTCAGAAGGGCTTGTTTTAGTTGATATTGTTGGGAAAGAGGAGAAGCTTTTTTCTGAAAATTTTTCTTGTGTAGATTGTGGTGTTAGCATATCAGAACTTGAACCAAGAAGTTTTTCATTTAATGCTCCTTTTGGGAAATGCGATGAGTGTGATGGACTTGGAATGAAATATGAGATTGATCCTAAATTAATTATTGAAGATGAAAATCTTTCAATAGAAGGTGGTGCCATAAAAAGTTTTTCAGAGGGATCACTTAAAGAAGGAAGCTTAACTCATAGTATTTTTAAAGCTGTTAGTGAAAAATTAAATTTCTCCCTTGATACTCCTTATAAAGATTTAGGGGATGATATAAAAGAGAAGCTTCTTTATGGAATAGATGAGAAGATACTTGTTAAATATGTTCGTGATGGAATAGAAAATACATATAAGCACACCTTTGAAGGGGTTATTAACAATTTAAACAGAAGATATAAAGAGAGTAATTCTGATTATATTAAGCGAGAAATTGAAAAGTATATGAGTAATACCCCTTGTAACAAATGTAAAGGAGCAAGACTTAGACCAGAGGTTTTAGCTGTAAAGTTTAATGGGGTAAATATTTATGAATTAACATGTATGAGCATAGAAAACTCTTTAAAATTTTTAAAAAACGTAGAGCTTGATGAAAAGAGAAAAATTATTGGGGAGCCTATTATAAATGAAATTGTAAGTAGACTTTCATTTTTAAATAATGTTGGATTGTCTTATTTAGATTTATCTAGAAGAGCTTCAACTCTATCTGGTGGAGAATCTCAAAGAATAAGACTTGCAACTCAAATAGGATCAAGTCTAGTTGGGGTGTTATACGTATTAGATGAGCCAAGTATTGGACTTCACCAAAGAGATAATGACATGCTTATTCATACTTTAAAAAATCTTAGAGATATAGGAAACTCAGTTGTTGTAGTTGAGCATGATGAAGATACTATTAGAGAGTGTGATTTTATAGTTGATATTGGTAAGTATGCAGGAGAGCATGGAGGGAATGTAGTTTATCAAGGAGAGTATGAAGGAATTTTAAAGTGTGAGGAATCAGTTACTGGAGCTTATTTAAGAGGAGATAAGAAAATTGAAGTTCCTAAAGAGAGAAAAAAGGGAAATGGAAACTTCATAAAAATAATTAAAGCTAAGGAAAATAATTTAAAAGATATTTCCGTAGATATTCCTTTAGGAGTATTAACTGTTGTAACTGGAGTATCAGGTTCAGGTAAAAGTACTCTTGTAAATGAAATTTTGTATAAAGGTGTAAGCAATAAAATAAACAAAGTAAAAGAGATAAGTGGAAAATTTAAGGAGATTACAGGAGTAGAAAATATAGATAAAATAATTGATATTGATCAATCTCCAATAGGAAGAACTCCAAGATCAAATCCTGCAACTTATATTGGAGTGTTTGATATTATAAGAGAACTTTTTTCAAACACAAATGATTCAAAAGCTAGAGGATATAAACCAGGAAGATTTAGTTTTAATGTAAAAGGTGGAAGATGTGAAGCTTGCCAAGGAGATGGAATGATAAAAATTGAGATGCAATTTTTATCTGATGTATATGTTCAGTGTGAAGTTTGTAAAGGAACGAGATATAATAATGAAACTTTAGAGGTTAAGTATAAGGGAAAAAATATTTCAGATGTTCTTAATATGAGAGTTGAGGAAGCTATGGAATTTTTTGAGAGCATTCCAAGAATATATAACAAAATAAAAACCCTAAGTGATGTGGGTCTTTCTTACATAAGACTTGGTCAAAGCTCAACAACTCTTTCAGGAGGAGAAGCTCAAAGAGTTAAACTTGCAAATGAGCTTTCTAAAAAAAGTACAGGAAAAACTTTATACATATTAGATGAGCCAACTACAGGACTTCATATTTATGATGTAAGTAAACTTGTAGATATTTTAAAAATTCTCGTAAATAATGGAAATTCTGTTGTGGTAATTGAGCATAATTTAGATGTAATAAAAAATGGGGATTACATAATTGATTTAGGGCCAGAAGGAGGAGTTTTAGGAGGAACAATTGTGGCTTCAGGAACTCCAGAGGAAATTTGTTTAGTTAAGGAATCTTATACAGGTAAATATTTGAGGAAATATTTAGAAATGAAATAAGAGGATATATGAATTTTTGGGAAATGATTTCAAAAAGTATTTCCATACTCTTTATATTTACTTTGTTCTTTATAACTTTGTTTGTTACAAAGTATTATTTATATAATTTTATATATATTTTGAAAAAATCATCAAAGATTTTTTTAGAGGTTATTTCATCAAAAGATGAGGGAGTTTCAATTAATGATAAGATATTTATAAGAAGAACAATATCTATTGGAAATGAAATTAATAATGACATTGTTTTAAAAGATTTTGGGAATAATTTAATAAGAGTATTTATTTTAATAGAGGGCAACAAGATATATATTCATAATCTTAACAACACAGAAAATGTAAAAGTTAATGATGAGAATGTTATGGGGAAAGTTAGACTTAAGAGAGATGATGTTATATATGTATTAAATACTTCATTTAAATTAATTATAGAATGATGGTGATTTTAAATGATTGAGAATAGTAAATATCCTAAAGTCTTTTTTATATTAAATGTTTTACTATCTTTAATAGCATTTTTAAATATTATAGTTGTTAAAAAAGGAGTAAACACTCAGCTTTTTATACTAATTGCTTCTTATTTATCTATGATAATTTTAAATAAAGTATTTAATAGATTTTTCTTTAAAGTAGATGAGAGTTTAAGTTTAATCCTAAATATATTTCTTTTAATAAGCATTGTTATTTTATATAGAATTGATGAAAATTTATCTGTTAGACAAATGTTTTTTATATTAGTTGGATATGGGATTTATTTAGTTGTTATGTTTTTGGTGAAAAACATTCATGAGTTTTATAAATATAAATGGATATATTTTTCATTAACTTTAATTTTTATGAGCTTATCTTTTTTAATTGGAAAATACATAAATGGATCAAAGAATTGGGTTTCTATATTTGGAATAACTTTTCAACCTTCAGAGTTTGGAAAAGTATTTTTGGTTTTATATATAGCATCTGTTTTAAGAGATAAGAGATGTAAAAAAGATAAGTATATGTCTATAGTTCTTCTTTTAATAGTTTTAAGTATTTTAGTTCTTCAAAAGGATTTAGGAACTGGAGTTATTGTGTTTGTACTTAGTATGTTTATGTATTACATAAAGACTTTTAAGTATAAATTCTTATCATTTATTTGTGTGTGTATATCTATTGGTGGAGTTTTTGCTTACAATAAATTTAATCATGTAAGAGTTAGGGTTCATGCGTGGCTTGATCCTGAAAGTGATCCTAATGGATCATCTTACCAAGTTTTACAAGGATTTTTCTCCATGGGTTCTGGAGGATTTTTAGGAAGAGGACTTTATGGGGGAAATGTTGAGTACATACCAGTTAATACAACGGATTATATTTTTGTAGCTATTGTTGAAGAGTTTGGAATTATTACAGGAATTTTAATTGTATTACTTTATTTCCTGTTTTTTATGAGGGTGTTTAAAAAAGCAGCATTTCTTAAAGATAAATTTGAAAGCGTAGTACTTTTATGTGGATTTTCCATTTTAATTTCTTTTCAAGCACTTTTA
Source organism: Clostridiales bacterium (assembly GCA_017889345.1). Classification (GTDB taxonomy): domain Bacteria; phylum Bacillota; class Clostridia; order Clostridiales; family Clostridiaceae; genus Dwaynesavagella. Next base: position 43,918 of record JAGHEJ010000054.1, read on the forward strand.
ATTATTGGAGGAATTTTAAATTTAATACCTCTTACAGGGGTTACTCTTCCTTTTATAAGTTATGGAGGAAGCTCTATGATAAGTATGTTTATTATATTTTCAATTATACAAAAAACTTTAGAAGAGAGGAGAAACTATGAATAAGGGATTAAAGTTAGTGTTTTCAATATTTTCTCTTCTATTTTTTATAGTAATATCTTCCCTTGTATACTTTCTTGTATTTAAATCTGATTATTATGCAAATCATGAATTAAACAGAAGAGTTTTTGAAGATAGAAATAAATACATAAGAGGGAGCATTTTAGATAGAAATGGGGAAGTTCTTTCCTATACTCAAAAAGAGGATAAAATTCAAAAGAGAATTTATAACTATGGGGAAGTTTTTTTTCATCCCCTTGGATATTTTCATGATAGATATGGAATGAGTGGAATTGAAAATTATATGGATGAGTATTTAAGAGAACCTCAAGGAATACTTTCAAGAGTTAAAAATTTTTTCACAAGCAAAGAGGAAATTTATGGAAATGATATAAAGTTAACTTTAAATAAAGATATTCAGCTTTATGCTTATGACATTTTAGGAGATAATAAGGGAGCTGTTGTTGTTATGAATCCAAACACAGGAGAAATATATTCCTTAGTTAGTAAACCATCTTTTAACCCTAATTACATAAATGAAACTTGGGAAAATGTAGTTAATGATAAAAATGCTCCACTTTATAATAGGGCATTAAATGGAAAATATCCACCAGGATCAACTTTTAAAGTTATAACACTAGTTTCAGCTATTGAAAATTTAAAGGGAATTTTATCTAGAAAATTTAAGGATGATGGATTTATTTCCTTTAATGAAAATGAAAGACTTTATAATCAAAATCAAAAAGTTCATGGGGAAATTAGTTTAAGGGAAGCTTTTGTTAAATCAAGTAATGTTGTATTTGGAAATCTTTCTTTAGAAATGGGAAATTCTCTTTTAAAAGATTACGCAGAGAGATTTTATTTTAATAAGGATTTATATTTAAAAGGAGGAAGTGTTTCTAAAAGTTATTTTCCATCATTAGACAAAAATGAAGTTGGACTTATTGCTCAAAGTGGAATTGGTCAAGGAGCTATTTTATCAACTCCACTTGAAATGTGTATGGTTTCAAGTAGCGTTGCAAATGGAGGAGTTTTAAAAAGACCTTATATGATAAGTGAAATTCTAAACAATGAAGATTATATTTTAAAGAAGAACAAACCTAGAACTTTACACAGAGTCATGAAAAAATCTACAGCTAATATTTTAAAAGAGTATATGAGAGATGTTGTAACAACAAATCTTTCTCACATAAGTGAACTTAGTGAAATAAAAGCAGCAGGAAAAACAGGAACGGCGGATTATAAAAAAGATGGAGTAGATGGGATTCCTCACTCTTGGTTTATAGGATTTGCACCATACGATAATCCAAAAGTTAGTATATCAGTAATAGTTGAAGAAGGTGGGGACGGAAGTAAAATTGCATCGGAGCTTTCAGGGAAAATTATGAAGAAGAGTCTTGAAGTTTTAAAGTAGGTGTTTTATGTTTGATATAAAGTATAATATAAGTATTCTTCCAGAATCTCCTGGAGTTTACTTAATGAAAGATGAAAAGTTAGAGATTATATATGTAGGTAAGGCGAAAAATTTAAAGAAAAGAGTTTCTCAATATTTTCAAAGTTATAGAAATCACTCAGAAAAAACAAGATCTTTAGTAAGTCACATTAAAGAATTTGAATTTATAGCAACAGAGAATGAAATAGAAGCGTTAATTCTTGAAAATAATCTTATAAAAAAATACAATCCAAGATATAACATACTTCTTAAAGATGATAAGACATATCCTTTTATAAAGATAACAGTTAATGAAGATTTTCCTAGAATTTTTTTAACTAGGAATTATATAAAGGATGGAAATTTATATTTTGGTCCATTTACATTAAGTAGTGCAGCTAGTGAAATAGTTGAGCTTATTAAAAATATTTTTCCTATCAGAAATTGTAAAATATATATCAAAGAGGGGAGCATTGCTTGTAGACCGTGTATGTATTACCAAATAAAAAAATGCAATGCTCCTTGTTTTTGTCTTGTATCTAAAAAAGAATACACAAATATAATAAATCAAGTTATAAAAATTTTATCTGGTGAAAACAAAGAGGAATTTATTTCTTCTTTGGAAAAAGAGATGATGAATTACTCAGACAATTATGAGTATGAAAAGGCAATAGATATAAGAGATAAAATAAATAATATTAAAATTATTTTTGAGAAGCAGAGAATATTTTTGGGAGATGATGGAGCAGAAGATTTTATAAATATTTTTAGATATGAAAAAGAAGCGTGCGTTCAAGTATTTTTTTTAAGAGATGGAAAAATTATTGGAAGAGATCATTTTATAATTGAAAATGTAAAAGATGAAGAGAATGAAAAAATAATAGAGAGATTTATTAAGGGATTTTATGGAGGAACTGCTCAAATTCCTAAAACAATATATTCTCCAGAATTTTCTGATAGGGAAAACATAATAAATTGGATTAATGAAACTAATGGGAAAAAAGTTGAGTTTAAAACTCCTAAGAAGGGGGATAAAAAAGAAATTTTTGATCTTGTAGGTAAAAATGCAAGAATGACCTTAGATAGATTTAAGGTTAATGAGGATTCTAAGAATAAACAAAAAGATAGAAGTTATCTTAAAGATTTAGCAAGTGTTCTTAGTATTTCTTTAGAGTTAGAAAGAATAGAAGCTTATGATATTTCAAATATAAGTGGACTTGATTCAGTTGGAAGCATGGTTGTATTTAAAGATGGAGTTCCTCAAAATACTCAGTATAGAAGATTTAAGGTTAAAACCGTTAAGGGAGCAAACGATTATGATAGCATGAGAGAAATTATATATAGAAGGTTTAATCGTGGTCTTAAGGAAGTTGAAGAATTAAAAGAGGGAAAACTTGAGTTTACTAAGGGAAAGTTTTGCATTTTTCCTGACCTTATTTTAGTTGATGGTGGACGTGGACATGTTAATGTAGTTTCTGAAGTTTTAAAATATATGAAAATTAATATACCAGTTTGTGGAATGGTTAAAGATGATAAACATAGAACAAGAGGACTTATTTATAAAAATGAAGAAATTTATTTAAGTAAGGATTCTAGTGTTATGAAGTTTATAACAAGGGTTCAAGATGAGGTTCATAGATACGCAATAACTTATCATAGAACTCTTAGAGATAAAAGAGGACTTGGATCTATTTTAAATGAAATACCTAATATTGGAGAAAAGAGAAGAAGAGATCTTTTAATTCATTTTAAGGATGTAGAATCTATAAAAAAAGCTTCGTTAGAAGATTTACTAAAAGTTTCCAGTATGGATAAGAGAGCAAGCTTATCTCTTATAGAATTTTTTAAGAAGAATAATAACAAGTAATTTTTGGAGGGAAGGTTTCATGGATAATAGCTATAAGGAATTATTACTTGAATTAGGAAAAGTGTTAAAAAGTGAAAACATTAAATTAAATGAAGAAATGAAAAATTATACTACATTTAAAGTAGGTGGTCCTTGTGATATTATGATTTTTCCAACAAATGAAGAGGAGTTTATAAATTCTATAAAGGAAATTTTAAAAAGTAAGGTTCCTTATTTTATATTAGGTCTTGGATCAAATCTTTTAGTTAAAGATGGTGGAATAAGAGGAGTAGTTGTAAATATTACTAAGTTTAATGAAATTAAAGTTAAAGGGAATGTTTTAAAAGCTAAATGTGGTGCTAAATTAAAAGATGTATCAAATATAGCTTATGAAAATTCTTTAGAGGGAATGTGTTTTGCTTGTGGAATTCCTGGAACAATTGGAGGAGCTATTACTATGAACGCTGGAGCTTATGGAGGAGAAATAAGTGAGGTTATAAAAAGTGTAAGGGTAATAGATAAAGAAGGAAATGTTTTAACCATAAATAAAGATGAAATGGAATTTGGATATAGAAGTACAATCGTTATGAAAAAAGGGTATATGGTAATTGATTGTGAGCTTCAATTAGAATTTGGGGATAAGGAAAAAATTAAAGAGAAGATAGATGATTTAACATTAAAAAGAGAAACAAAACAACCTCTTGAATGTGCATCAGCAGGAAGTACATTTAAAAGACCAGAAGGATATTTTGTAGGAAAACTTATAGAAGATTTAGGGCTTAGAGGTTATACTCACAAAAATGCTATGATATCAGAAAAACATTGTGGATTTGTAATTAATAAATCAAATGCAACGGCAGAAGAAATATTGGAATTAATAGATATTATAAAGAAAAAAGTGTATGATAAATTCAAAGTACAACTAGAACTTGAAGTTAGAGTTATAGGAGAAGATAAAAGGGAGATTTAAATTATGGAATTTGTAATAGTAACAGGTCTTTCTGGAGCTGGAAAAACTCAAGTAATAAGGGAAATAGAAGATTTAGGATATTTTTGTGTTGATAATATGCCTCCTCAATTTATACAAAAGTTTGGAGAGATTTGTAAACAAACAAATGGAAACGTTGAGAAAATAGCATTTGTTATAGATATAAGAGGAAGAGAATTTTTCGATCATATAGATGACATTTTAGAGTGGTTTAACAATAACTCAATAAATTACAAAATATTATTTTTAGATTGTTCAAATGAGGTATTAATTAGAAGGTTTAAAGAAACAAGAAGATTACATCCATTAAGTTATGATGGAAAAATTTTAAATGGAATTGTTAAAGAGAGAAAGAAATTAGAATTTTTAAAAAATAAAGCAAATTTAATTATAGATACATCAAATTTAAAAGTTAGAGAGTTAAAAGATAAGATAAGGCAATTTATGCTTGGAGAAAGTGTAAATGATGATTTTATAGTGGAAGTAATTTCATTTGGATATAAATTTGGAATACCTCTTGAGTGCGATCTAACTTTTGATGTTAGATTTATTGAAAATCCATTTTATGTATCTAGTTTAAAAGAGTTTTCTGGATTAAACGAAAATGTTAGGGATTTTGTATTAACAAAAAACGAATCTAAAATATTTTTAGATAAGGTTTGTGATTTAATAGATTTTCTTTTGCCTAATTATATAAAAGAAGGAAGAAAAGAGCTCGTAATAGGTATAGGATGTACTGGAGGAAAACATAGATCAGTTGCAATATCTGAGGAGATTTATAGAAGACTTCATAAATATGAAAAATATAAGTTAGTAATAGAACATAGAGATTTAAATAAGAATTTGTAGTAATATTTTTGTTTAGGAGATTTAGAGTGAATATATTTAAAGAATTTAAAAAAAATCCTAAGGTAGTTGTTATAGGTGGAGGAACAGGAATTTCTAATATTTTAAGAGGACTTAAAAAAATAATAAATGATGTTGTAGCTATTGTAACTGTTGCAGATGATGGGGGAGGATCGGGTATGCTTAGAGATGAACTTGGAATACTTCCTCCTGGAGATATAAGAAACTGTTTAATAGCTCTAGCTAACACTGAACCTATAATGAAACAATTATTGAGATATAGATTTACTGAAGGAAATTTAAAAAACCAAAATTTTGGAAATTTATTTATAGCAGCTATGATTGGAATTACTTCAAATTTTGAGGAAGCTATTAAAAAAGTAAGTGAAGTGTTAGCGATAACAGGAAAAGTTTTACCAGTTACATCAGAAAATATCATTTTAAGGGCAAAACTTTCAAATGGAATGGTAATTGAGGGAGAGTCTAAAATACCTAAAGAAGTTATTAAATATAATACAAAAATTGAAGAATTATCTATATACCCAGAAAATGTAGAATCAACAAAAGATTGTATAGATGAAATTTTAAATGCAGATGTTATAATTCTTGGACCTGGTAGTCTTTATACAAGTATCATTCCAAATTTAAAGATAAAGAGCGTTTGTGAAGCCATAAATAAAAGCAAAGGTATTAAAGTTTATATATCAAACATAATGACTCAACCTGGAGAAACAGACGATTATACTTTATATGATCATGTATATAATTTATTTAAAAATACAAATCTTTTAAAGTTAGACTATGTTATAGCAAATGATAGAATGCTTAATAATATTGATATTAAAAATTATGAATATCAGAATTCAAAGCAAGTTATATGTGATTATGATAGACTATTAGATATTGATGTAACTATAATTAAAGAGGATCTTATTAAATTTAAAGAGGATTTTATAAGGCATAATGAAGATAAACTTTCAAAAATTATTATAGATATTATTAATATGAATTAATTAGGTGATTTTAATGACGTTTTCTTTTAGTGTGAAAAATGAGCTTTGTATAAATTTTCCCACGAACTATGAAAAGGCACTAAGTGAAATTATAGGTATTATGAGAGTAATGGGAACATTTGTTATAAGTGAAGGAAATAATATTACCTTTAAAATTTCTAGTGAGAACAAAAATATTATAAAATACGTAGAAAACATTCTTTCTACATATTTTAGTGTTAAATTTGTTTTAGATATAAATAAGAATGAGTATTTTTCTAGAACAAACAATTATATTTTGAAAATAAATGGTAAAGATATAGAGGTATTTTTAGAAACTCTAGGTATTTTTAGTTTTAAAAATAATAGTGTGGATATAATTGATAAGTTTAAGGAAAATATTATTGATAGAAATTTTATAAAGGGAGTATTTTTAGGGTGCGGAAGCATGAGTAATCCAGAAAGTGGATATCATTTAGAGTTTATTATGCAAAATGTAGAGTTTGGTATGTATTTTATGGAGTTACTTAATAAATATAATTTAAATAGTAAGATAATTAAACGAAAGTTTTATCATGTAGTGTACATTAAAGATGCTGAAAACATATCAAAATTTTTAAATATAACTGGTGCACATAACGCATTATTGGAATTTGAAAATATTAGAGTAAGTAAAGAGTATAGTAATAATAAAAATAGAATTAAAAATTGTATTGAGGCAAATGAAGACAAGCTTATAATAACTTCTGTTAGACAAGTTAGGGCGATTATGGTTATTGAAGAGAAGATAGGTTTAAAAAATCTCCCTAAAAATTTAAGAGAAATCGCAGAAATTAGACTTAAATATAAAGAAATGCCTCTAAAAGAATTAGGGGCTTTTTTAAAGCCTCCAATTGGAAAATCTGGAGTATCACATAGACTTAGAAAAATAGAGAAAATTGCAAAAGAGCTTGAAGATGATAGTTAGAGTTTAAAATGTTAGGAGAGATATTTATGGAGTTAGTTAATGTTTTGGAAATCAATTATAAAAATTACGGAAAATGTTTAAAGGTGACAAATAATATAGTTGAAATTATTGTAACGATTGAGTACGGACCTAGAATCATAAAATATGGATATGTAAATGGTAAAAATCATTTTGCAGAAGGAGTAAAAAACAAAATTTCTACGTTACATGGAGATTATTACATAATAGGAGGACATAGATTTTGGCATATTCCAGAAAATAAAGATAGAACATATATACCAGATAATAAACCTGTTGAGTATGAATCTATGTTTAATGGAGTTAGATTAATACAAAAAATAGAGAAGTGGACTCAAGTTCAAAAAATTATTGAAATAACTTTTGAGGAAAATTCTCCTAAAGTTAAAATATTACATAAAATAATTTCTCTAAATGCTTTTGATATTAACATAGCTATTGCTGGAATTACTTCTATGGATAAAGGGGGAATACAAATAGTACCTATTGAAAAGAGAAAAGAAGGTACTGTTCCTAATAGATCAATTGTATTTTGGCCTTACTCAAACATAAAAGATCCTAGAGTTTATTTTGGAGAAAAATATGTGGCTATGAAGGTTTGTGAGAATACTGTTGAAAATTTTAAAATGGGATTTAATACAAATATTAGTTATGCTCTTTATTATAATGAAAATGAATTGTTTATTAAAGAATTTGAAAAAATACAAGATAAAAATTTAAATTACCCAGATATGGGTTGTAGTTATGAATCTTTTATTGGAAATGATTATATAGAAATGCAAACAAATTCTCCAATTTATGTTCTTGAAACAAATAAATGTATAGAACACGTTGAAATTTGGAATCTATATAAAGATGTTAATCTTGATTTTATAGAAACTTTTATAGATAGTTATAAAGCTTAATTTAATTATTAAAAACCTCCATAAATTTATGGAGGTTTTTTTGTATCAAAGATTATAAATTTTCATAACATAAAATAATTAATAAATTAAAATTTAATAAAGGAGTTATATGTGTGGAATAACTGGATTTTCAAACTTTAAGAAAAATATTATGGGAGAATTTGAAAGGGTTGTTCTTATGAATGAGTCCTTAACTCATAGAGGACCAGATAGCTCTGGATATTATAAACATAATCATGTTTTATTTGGACATAAAAGGCTTTCTATAGTTGATCCATCAGGTGGAGTTCAGCCTATGAGCAGAGTTATAGGAGGATTTAAATATACAATTGTATATAATGGGGAAATTTATAATACAGAAATCATTAGAAAAAATTTAATAGAAAAGGGATATGAATTTTCTAGTTATTCAGATACGGAAGTTGTTCTTATAAGTTATATTTTTTATAAGGAAAAGTGTGTGGAATATTTAAATGGAATTTTTGCTTTTTCAATATTTGATGAGAGAAGAAATTGTGTGTTTATGGCAAGAGATCATTTAGGAGTTAAACCACTTTTTTATTCAATTAAGGATAATTATTTAATTTTCTCTTCTGAAATAAAAGCTATGCTTAAACACCCTCTTATAAGTAGTAAGGTTTCAAAAGAGGGAATTTTAGATCTTTTAAGTCTTGGTCCTAGTAGAAGTCCTGGAGAAGGAATTTTTAAAGATATAAAAGAAGTACCCCCTGCTCATTATTTATGGTTCTTTGAGGATAAAGTTATTCTTAAAGAATATTGGAAGCTTCATGCAAGAGAACATAGATTAAATGAAAAGGAAACAAGTGAAGAATTAATTTTTATGATAGAAAATGTTATAAAAAATCAAATGGTTTCTGATAGAGGAATATTTTCTTTTTTGTCTGGGGGAATTGATTCCTCTTTAATATCTTCAATTTTATCTCATGAGCTAAAAAAAGAAGGTAAAGTTTTAAATACATTTACCGTTGATTATGTTGATTATGATAAGGACTTTAAGGGAAATGAATTTGAAATAAATAAGGATAAAGATTTTGTAGAGCTTGTAAATAAAGAAATTAAATCAAATAATAGAATTATTACAATAAAAAATGAGGATTTATACTATGCTTTAAAAGAGGGACTTTTGTCTAGTGATATTCCTTCTATGGCTGATATTGATACTTCTTTATATTTGTTTTGTAAGGGAGTTAAGGAGTTTGGAGTTGTTGGACTTTCTGGAGAGTGTGCTGATGAAATTTTTGGGGGATATCCTTGGTATTTAAATACAAAGTTTGATGATTTCTATGCTTTTCCTTGGAGTAGGTTTTCTGAGAATAGAAAGAAGCTTTTTAATGATAAAATAAGAGAGCTTGATTTTAATTCTTATATTAAAAATAGAATTGATGAAACCTTAAAAGATTTTAGCTATTTAGAGAGTGATTCTGAGTTTGATATTATGACAAGAAAAATGACTCTTTTAAATATTAAATGGTTTATGGTTACTCTTTTAAATAGAAAAGATAGAATGAGTATGGCAAATAGTTTAGAGGTTCGTGTTCCTTTTGCAGATAAAGATTTAGTTGAGTATGCTTATAATATTCCATCTAATATAAAATTTTTAAATGGGAGAGAAAAGGGAATTTTAAGAGAGGCTTCTAGAAAGTATTTACCAAGTTTTATTGTAGATAGAAAGAAAAGTCCTTATCCTAAAACTCAAAGCACAATATATAGAGATTTAGTTTGTAATTCTCTTAGAGATATATTAAAAGATAAATCTAATCCTATTTTTGAAATCGTAGATGAGAAAAATGTTTTAAAGCTTGTAGAAAGTAAGGGAGAGTCTTACACAAAACCTTGGTTTGGTCAATTAATGAGAGGGCCACAACTTATAGCATATTTGATTCAATTAAATATGTGGATGAAAATATATAATGTAGATTTAGATATTTAAATTAATAATCCTAAATGGTGGTTCATTTAGGATTTTATGTTTTTTTGTGTTTATGTTAGAATCAAAATATATTTATTATAAGAAATTAGGATAGGATTTTTATGAATGATTTTGTTCATTTACATGTTCATACAGAATTTAGTCTTTTAGATTCTTCATGTAAAATAAGAAATTTAGTTGAGAGAGCAAAAGAACTTAATATGAAAGCCCTTGCCATAACAGATCATGGGGTTATGTATGGATGTCTTGAGTTTTACAAAATTTGTAAAGAATATAATATTAAACCTATTATTGGGTGTGAAATATATGTAGCTAATAAATCTATGAATATAAAAAATGTAGATAAAAATAATTTTAATACTCATTTAGTTTTGCTTGTTAAAAATGAAGTTGGGTATAAAAATCTTTTGAAAATTGTAAGCACTTCATTTATTGATGGATTTTATTATAAACCTCGAGTTGATATTAATTTTTTAAGAGAGCATTCAGAGGGTCTTATTGCTCTTAGTGCTTGTTTAAGTGGAGGGATTTCAAAATATATTTTAAGAGATGATTTAGAAGGGGCAAAGAATCTTCTTTTGACTTATAAAGATATTTTTAGAGAGGATTTTTATTTAGAACTTCAAAATCATGGTCTTGAAAGACAAAAAAAGGTAAATAAAGTCTTAATAGAATTTTCTCGAGATTATAATGTTAAACTTGTTGTAACAAATGATGTTCATTATATAAAAAAAGAAGACTCAGAGGCACATGATATTCTTATTTGTATACAAACAGCTTCAACTATTTATGATGAAGGAAGAATGAAGTATGAAGGAGAAGAATTTTATTTGAAGTCTCCTTTAGAAATGTATGAGCTTTTTTTTGATCAAAAAGAAGCTCTTTATAACACGGTTGAGATTTCTGAAAAATGTAATTTTGAGTATAGTTTGGGGAAAAATATCCCACCAAAATATATTATGGATTTTTCTTTAACTCCCTTTGAATACTTAAAAAGGCTTTGTTATAAGGGGCTTATTAAAAAATATAAAGAATTTTCGGTAGAATTTAATGAGTTTAAAGATATTGATGTTTTAGATGATATTTCATTTGAAAAATTATATGGTTCTACTTTAAATAACAAAACCAAAGAAAGAGTTGAGTTATTAAAAAGGCTTAATTATGAACTTGATCTTATAAATTCTATGGGATTTGTTGATTATTTTTTAATTGTTTGGGATTTTATTAAATTTTCAAGTGAAAATTCTATTCCAACAGGTCCTGGAAGAGGAAGTGTTGCAGGGTCAATTGTGGCTTACACCTTAAACATAACAAAAATAGATCCCATAAAATATGGATTAATTTTTGAGAGATTTTTAAATCCAGAGAGAATATCAATGCCTGATATTGATTCTGATTTCTGTTATGAAAGAAGAGAAGAGGTTATTGAGTATGTTAAAAATAAATATGGAAAAAATAACGTTTCTCATATTATAACCTTTGGAACAATGGCAGCTAAAGCTTGTATTCGTGATGTTGGACGTGCTCTTGATTATTCTTATGCTGAAGTTGATAAAATAGCTAAAATGGTTCCTAACATGTTAAACATAACAATTGATTTAGCTCTTTTATATAACAAAGAATTAAATGATCTTTATAAAGAAGATGATAGAGTTAAAAAACTTATTGATATATCTAAAAAACTTGAAGGACTTCCAAGACATACATCAATTCACGCTGCAGGAGTTATCATAAGTCCAATAAATTTAACTGATATTATACCTATGCAAAAAAATGAGAACATATTAGTAACTCAATTTCCAATGGCAAATCTTGAGGAAATTGGACTTTTAAAAATGGATTTTTTAGGATTAAGAACACTTACTGTTATAAATAATTGTGTTGAAATGATAAAACTAAATAGAAATATTGATATTGATTTAGATTCTCTTAAGTTTGATGATGAAAATGTATTTAAAATGCTTGGAGATGGAAAAACTTGTGGGGTGTTTCAACTTGAATCTTCTGGTATGACTAGTTTTATGAAAGAACTTAAACCAAGTTGTTTTGAGGATATTATAGCGGGAATTAGTTTATATAGGCCAGGACCTATGGATGAGATTCCAAATTACATAAAAAATAAAAATGATCCAAGAGATATAAAATATTTAACAAAAGAGCTTGAAAATATTTTAGATGTAACATATGGTGTTATTGTTTATCAAGAACAAGTAATGGAGATTGTTCAAAAATTATCAGGATATTCTTTAGCTAGAAGTGATTTAGTTAGAAGAGTTATGGCAAAAAAGAAACATGAACAAATGGAACTTGAGAGGAAAAACTTTGTTTATGGAGTATTTTTAAATGGGGAAGAAGAAATAAAAGGGTGTATAAAAAATGGTATAAAAGAGGAAGTTGCTCACAAAATTTTTGACCAAATGGTACACTTTGCTTCTTATGCTTTTAATAAAAGTCATGCAGCGGCTTATGCTGTTATTGCTTATCAAACAGCTTATTTAATAAGGTATTTTAAAAGTGAGTATATATGTTCTTTGTTAAATAGCGTTATAAATAATACAGATAAGGTGTGCGAGTATATAAAGTTTTCTGAGACTCTTGATATAAAAATTCTCCCTCCAAATGTAAATAGAAGTTATAAGAAATTTATAGTAAATGGGGAAGATATTTTCTTTGGGCTATCTGCTATTAAAAATTTGGGGGAAAATGCTTGTGAAAAAATTGTCTATCATAGGCAAAAGTATGGTGAATTTAAAGATGAATACGAATTTTTTAAAGTATGTGTTCAAAACTCAATAAATAAAAAGTCTATTGAATGTATTATAAAGTCAGGAGCGTTGGATTCATTTAAGATTTCAAGAAGATCTCTTTTAATGAATTTTGAAAAAATCGTAGATGGAATTTCTTCAGAATTAAAGAGAAATATAGATGGGCAAATGAGTTTATTTAATGAAATAGATGGTGGGGAAAAAATTATTCGAGTACAAAATGTTTTAGAAGATGATATTTATAAAAATTTGTTATTTGAAAAAGAAGTTTTAGGATTATATATATCAGGGCATCCTACTTATAAGTACGAGGAGATTTTTAATAAGTCCTGTACAAGTGATATTTCTTATTATATGAATGAAAGTCATTTGAAAGATGATGAGAACGTTATATTAGGTGGAGTTATAAGAGATTATAAAAAAATAGTCACGAGAAATAATTCCATTATGAGTATTTTAGACTTAGAGGATAAATATTTTTCAATTAGATGCGTAGTGTTTCCGAGAATATATGAAAAATTTAGTTATTTAATAAATAGTGATAATATTGTTATAATAAAAGGTGTATTAAAAGTTGATGATGATGAAGTAAAAGTTTTAGTAAATGATATAGTTGATATTTCAGATGAAAATAGATTTAGGTTATATATATTGATAGATAAAAGTGAGGATTTAAATGAGTGGGTAGAAAAATTTAAATCTTTATCTTTAAATTATAGGGGAAATACTAGTGTAGTTTTCTATTTATCGAAAGAGAGGAAAAGTTTAAAACTAAATGATGAGTATAACGTTAATTTAAATAATGAATTAATTTGCGAATTAAATAAATTATTTTCCAGTGATTTTGTGAAAATAGGTATTATTAATAAATGATGAATATGGAGGATATTATTATGAAAAAAATAGCAGTTCTTACAAGTGGAGGAGATGCTCCTGGAATGAATGCAGCTGTTAGATCAGTTGTTAGATATGCATTAAGTCAAGATGTAGAGGTTTTAGGAATACATAGAGGATACCATGGACTTTTACATGGAGAGATAGAGGTTTTAAATAGACGTTCTGTTTCAGACATAATAGATAGAGGAGGAACTTTTCTTAAAACCGCAAGATGTCTTGAGTTTAAACAAGAGGAAGTTAGACGTCAAGCTTATGAAATTTTAAAAGAGAAAGGCGTTAGTGGTCTTGTAGTTGTTGGAGGAGATGGATCATTTACTGGTGCTCATTTATTATCAAAGTTTGGTATTTCAACAGTTGGAATTCCAGGAACAATAGATAATGATCTTCCTTATACAGATTACACAATAGGGTTTGATACTGCATTAAACACTATTTTAGATTCAGTAAGAAAACTAAGAGATACATCAAGTTCTCATGAGAGAGTTAGTATAGTTGAGGTTATGGGAAGAAATTGTGGGGACTTAGCTTTATATTCAGCTTTAGCAGGAGGAGCAGAAGCTGTTATAGTTCCAGAGTATCCATTTAATAGAGAAGAGTTATGTGAGAGAATTTTAGATGGTAAGAAAAATAACAAACTTCATAGCTTAATAATTTTGGCAGAAGGAGCAGGAAGTGCAGAGGAGCTTACAAAATATATTCAAGAAAAAATAGGACTTGATACAAGAGCAACAGTACTTGGTCACATTCAGCGTGGAGGAATTCCAACAGCAAGAGATAGAGTTATGGCAAGTCTTATGGGAAAAAGAGCAGTAGATATTTTATTAAATAATGAGGCTTGTGCAAAGGTTGTTGGAATTAAAGATAACTTAGTGTTTGATATGGATATTGAAGAAGCTTTAAAAATTGAGAAGAAGTTTGATAAAGATCTATATGATCTTGTTAATAAATTAGTTTAATAAATATATGGGGTGTTTGTTATGAGAAAGACAAAAATTGTTTGTACTATAGGTCCATCTAGTGAAAAGTATGAGGTATTAGAAAATCTCGTACAAAAAGGTATGAATGTTATGAGACTTAATTTTTCTCATGGAGATTTTGAGGAGCATGGAGGAAGGATTGATAATTTAAGAGATATATGTAAAAAACATGGTAAATACGTAGGAATTATGCTCGATACCAAAGGTCCTGAAATTAGAACAAAGAAGTTTTCTGAGAAGGTTACTTTAATTCAGGGAAATGAATTTACACTTTATACAAAAGAAGAGGTTTTAGGAGATAATAAGAAGTGTTCTATTACTTATGAAAATCTTTGTGAAGATGTGGAAATTGGAAGTAAAATTCTTATTGATGATGGACTTATTGAGCTTGAGGTTATAAATCTTGAAAGTGGAAAAATTCATTGTAAGGTTTTAAATAGTGGAGAGGTTTCAAGTAACAAAGGGATTAACATTCCAAATGGACATATTAAATTACCAGCATTAACTGATAAGGATAAGAATGATTTATTGTTTGGTATTAAAAAAGATGTAGAGTATGTTGCAGCTTCATTTATAAGAAAAGCAGAGGATGTTATTCAAATTAGAAATTTCCTTAATGAAAATGGAGGAGATTTCATTAAAATTATATCTAAAATAGAAAATCAACAAGGGCTTGATAATTTAGATGAAATAATTGAGGTATCAGATGGAATAATGGTTGCTCGTGGGGATTTAGGAGTTGAGATTCCTCTTGAAAATCTTCCATATTGGCAAAAGACCATTATCAAAAAGTGTAATGAAAAAGGAAAAATAGTTATAACAGCAACTCAAATGCTTGATTCTATGATAAGAAATCCAAGACCAACAAGAGCAGAGGCTTCAGATGTTGCAAATGCAATTCATGATGGAACAGATGCGGTAATGTTAAGTGGAGAAACAGCAAATGGAAAATATCCAATTGAGGCTTATGAAACAATGGATAAAATAGCAAGAACAACTGAAGAGAGCTTAGATTATGAAGGAAAACTTCAAAGAAGACTTTCAAAAATTGAGTATAAAGATGTACCGACAACGATTTCTTTATTTGCATGTACAACTGCAAATGAGGTTGGAGCAAAAGTAATACTTGCATGTACAAAGTCAGGAGCAACTGCTCAATTTATATCAAGATTTAGACCAGAGTGTCCTATTGTTTCTATAACTCAAAGAGAAAAAGTTGCAAGAAGTTTGTCTATTTATTGGGGAGTTTATTCTGAAACAATAGAAGAGACAATTGATAATACAGATGTTTTAATAGACTTATCTGTAGATAGAGCAAAGAAAGATTATAATTTATTAAAGGGAGATTTAGTTGTGGTATCAGCTAGTGTTCCTGCAAATTTTAAAGGTCATACAAATATGCTCAAAGTACACGAAGTGTAAAAATTAATGTAAAATTAACAAAACCATAATATAAAATTAACAAAAGAGGTTTACTGTAGGTATATTATTATAGAGAGATTTCAAAAATTTAATATATATTTTATTTAGGCAACTGATTTAAAAAAGCATTAGCGTCTATTTTAGATGCTAATGCTTTTTAGCTAAGGAGGAAAATTAGTTTTAATGGTAGAAGTCGGAAGCAAGCACATAGTAAAAGTTGAAGGATATAACCATGAAGGAAAAGGTATTTCTCATATTAATGATTTTGTTGTGTTTATACCTGAAGTTATAGTTGGAGAAATTGTTGAAATTGAGATTACGAAGGTGAATAAAAACTACGGATATGGAGAGGTTTTAGAAATATTATCTGTATCTGATTTAAGGGTTATTCCAGTGTGTGAAATATATAAAAAATGTGGTGGATGTGATCTTCAACACATGGATTATAAAGAGCAAATTAATTTTAAGGAAAATAAAATAAAAGATGCTTTAATTAGAATAGGTGGAGTTAAAGATTTTAAAATAGATAAATTTTATAGAATGTCTATACCTTATGAATATAGAAATAAAGTTCAAGTTCCTTTTGGATGTGATGAAGAATTTGTCGTTAGTGGATTTTATGAAAGCAAAACTCATAAAATTATCGATATGAATTATTGTCATATACAGTTTAAAGAGGGAAATGAAATAATAAATAAAACAAAAGAGTATATTAAGAAAGCAAATGTTCTTCCTTATGATGAGGTTATTCATTATAAGGAGGGAAAAGATTATGGACTTTTTAGGCATTTATTAATACGAAAAGGGTACAATACAAATGAAATTATGATTGTTGTTGTATTAACTTTTGATGATGGGAAATTTTTAGATGGGTATGTAAAGTTTTTACTTGAAAATTTCAAAAATATTAAAACCATAATTTTAAATGTAAATAATAAAGTTACTAATGTAATTTTAGGGGACTATGAGAGGGTTTTATATGGAGATGGATATATAAGAGATAAAATAAATGATTTTGTATTTAGAATACAAAGCAGATCATTTTTTCAAGTAAATACAAAGCAAGCAGAAAAATTATATTCAGCTGCAATTGATATGGGTGAACTTAAATATGGAGATACTCTTTTAGATGCTTATTGTGGAATTGGAACTATTGGAATATGTGCAAGTAGAAGGGTAAAAAGTGTATATGGAATAGAGGAAGTTTCTCAAAGTATTGTTGATGCAAATAATAATAAAACTATAAATAATATTAAAAATATTGAGTTTATTCATGGAAAAGTTGAGGATACAATAGATGATTTAATAGATAGTGGAGTTAATATAACAGTTGCCATTTTAGATCCTCCAAGAAAAGGAGTTAAAGAAAGTGTATTAAAAAAGTTAAGAGAAATAAGATGTAAAAAAATTGTTTATGTATCTTGCGATGTAGCCACTCTTGGAAGGGATACAAAAATTTTAACATCCCTTGGATATAAGGTATTGAAAGTTCGTGGAGTTGATATGTTTTGTCAAACTCATCATGTTGAAACCATAGTTTATTTTAAATTGTAAAGGCTTAGAGGAATCTAAGTCTTTTATTATTTTATAAAAATTAATATAATTTTAATATAATATTAAAAAATATATATTTGTAATACAAAAATTTCTATTTGTAAAAAAATTTATTTAAGGTAATAATAATCTTAAGTTAATAGTTTGGGTTTAGGTTAATAATTTTTGAAAGGTAGAAGTATATTATGGATAAAAAATTTAATGAGGATATGGCTATCGAAGAACTTAAAGATCAAGAGTTATTAGATTTTTTAAATGCAACAGATACATATTTTATAAAAGATGAAAAGTCAGGGATTATTGGAGACAAAAAGACAGGAGTTATGATAGATAAGAGAACAGGAAAAGTATTTTCTTCCCCTTTAAGTAATGATGAACAAAGTAGGGAAGATTTGAAATATGATTTTTTAGATTATAAAAAATGTGTTGAGGTTTTAAATAGTATAGATTCTTCTTTAGAGGAAAAGTCCTTAAATAAAGAGGTAGAAGAAAGAATAAAGAGAGCTAAGAAAAATTTAAGTAAGCAAAGGTTTAGATTAAAAAATTATTTAGATAGGGTTAATAAAACTCAAGATAAAAATAAAACTCAAAAGTTAATTTCAAAAGAAGAAAATAGTAATGATTCAGAAGTTAAAAAAAACTATTTAAATGGAAAAACACAAGATATTCAGAAAAATAATATAAATCCTTTTAACGATGAAGAAGAGGTTATTTTAGAAGATATAAAAGAAGATGTAAAATTTAGTGAAGATTTTCAAATAAATGAAGATATAAAAGAGGATAATATAGATTTACAAACTCAAAGTGATGAGGAAATACTTAGGAGGATAAATCAAAGATTTAATGCTGAAAATGAATTTGTAATTAAAGAAAGTGGTGATAATAAAAAACCTTTAAAGGAAAATGATTATAATTTTTCATCTTTTGAGGATTATGAAAAAGAGGAAACATTAAAGAAACAAGAAGGTATTGAAGAAAAGAAACATAAAAGGGAAAATATTTTAGATAAGTTCAAAACCATAATGGATTTTGAAGATTATTTATCTTTTATGCCTAGTGATGAGGATGTTTTAAAATCTCCATTTGAGGAGGAAAAATTAGAGACTCCAAAAATTTTAGTTGAAGATTCTAAGAATAATGAAGAAGATGATGATTTTTCACCATTTGATTCTCTTGA
The DNA here is from genome assembly GCA_017889345.1 of Clostridiales bacterium. Lineage (GTDB taxonomy): Bacteria > Bacillota > Clostridia > Clostridiales > Clostridiaceae > Dwaynesavagella. The sequence continues at coordinate 62,793 of JAGHEJ010000054.1, forward strand.
TGATTTTGAGGTTGAGGAAATTCAAAGTTATGATATAACAGGTGAAAATGGAATTGAAGAGGGAATGATTCCTGATTTTAATTTAAATCAGAGCATGAGTAAAAAAGTTAGCATAAGAGAGGTTATAAAACATAAGCGTAAGAAAAAGCAAGAGCAAAAAGAAATTCAAGAGAAGTTATTCTTTGAAACCCTTGATGATAGAATAGAGCAGTTTAAAAATAATGAGCAACATAGTATAGATTCTCAAGATATTTTAAACTCTATAAATATGGATTTAAATAGAATAAACTCTTCGATTAAAATAGAATTTGAGAATTTAAATAAGAGAAAGGCTTCTAAAAATAGAAAGGCTAAGAAAACTCAACCAAAAGAAGATAAATTTTCTCTTCAAAATTTATTAGAGGAGATTTATGAGGAAAATGGGGAAAAACCATTAAGTATGGATACAAAGGAATTAGATTTTGAAGCAATTAAAAAGGATTTAGCTAAAAAAGATAACAATAGAAACATAGTAAATTAAAATTAGTATTTAAATTTGAATCATTATTTAATATAATAAGTTTAATGTTAGAAATTGAAAGGTAGATCCGGTATGCATAATTATAAAGATGATCGTGATGATGACAAAGAGGAAATATTTGATGAAGAAGAGTTTTACGATGACGATGATGATGTAAAAGAGAAATATGCTTATCTTTTAGAAGATGAAGATGAGGATGATAAAGAGAATAATGATTTAGATGATATTAAGGAAAATAAGAGAAGTAAAAGAGGTAATAAGAGGAGAGGAAGTTTTTTATCAACTCTTTTAGAATGGTCAATAACCATTGTTGCAGCACTTCTTATCTCGTTTTTAATAAATAAGTTTTTAATTTTTAAGGTTTATATACCATCTGAGTCTATGTATCCAACTCTTAAGGTTAAAGATCAATTATTTGTAACAAAAATGTATAGCAGAGATTCGATACAACGGGGAGATGTATTAGTATTTTTCTCTAAAGAATTTAATGAGCTTTTAATTAAAAGGGTAATTGGACTTCCTGGAGATGATATAATTGTTAAAGCTTCAGGTGAGGTCATTGTAAATGGAGAAGTTCTAAAAGAGGATTATGTAGTTCAAAAAGATGATACTGCAATTTTTGATTTAGAATTTAAAGTTCCAGAAGATGAGTACTTCTTCCTTGGAGATAATAGAGCAAACTCTTTAGATAGTAGATATTGGAATGATCCTTATATTGATTTTGAGGATATTCGGGGAGAGGCTCGAGTTATTATATATCCATTTAGTAGAATTAGAATTTTAAAATAATTTATTAAGTCATTCTTTTAAAACCATTCTTTAGTGGTTATAATTAAGAATGACTTTTATTTTTTAGGGGATAAAAAAATGGATAATAATTTTAATGAAGAATACATAAAAGAGAAATCTTATCTTGAGTATGTTTTTACTCATTTAAATAGAGAACTTAATATTTATTTAGAGAGAAGGAAAGAAATCTCAGATATAATTGTTGATTATAGAAAGAAATTTATAGAAGAGTATAGAGATGATGATGATAAAATAATTGAGTATTTTGATCATGAAAATCATAAGAACGAACAAATTTTTAACACTATTGAAAGAAGAATAAGAGAATTTTTAAGTTTAAAGAAGAGTCCATATTTTGGGAAAATAAAGATTAAAGATGATGTGGAGGAAAGTTTTTATATCGGATCTTATGGATTTGATATTGGAGAGGAAATTCCCCTTGTTGTTGATTGGAGAGCTCCTATTTCTTCTCTTTTTTATCAAGGGAAATTAGGAGAGGTAAGCTATATTCTTCCATCAAAAGAAGAGGTTATTACAAATTTAATTGAGAGAAGACAATTCTTAATTAAAAATGGGGAAATCATTTCTATGTTTGATTCAGAAGTTGATATAAAAGATGAATTTTTAAAAGAAATGCTTTCTCTTAAATCTTCAGATAAACTTAAAAATATAGTTCAAACAATTCAATCTAAACAAGATAAAATAATTAGGGTTGATAAAAATAAAGCTGTTGTTATAAATGGGGTTGCGGGAAGTGGAAAAACGTCAGTTGCTCTTCATAGAATAGCGTATCTTTTATATAATCATAGAGATTATTTTAAAGATAAGGTGTTAATACTTTGTCCTAATAAAATTTTTATGGAGTACATATCAATGGTTCTTCCATCTCTTGGAGAATATGGAGGAGTATTTAGTTTTACAAGTGAAGACTTTATTTATTTAAGTATGAATGAGGATTTAAATTTTAACTCTTACGATAACCGTATGGAAAAAGTTTTAAATGATTCTGAGTATTTAGAAGAGTTTATATTTAAAGGAAGTATGGAGATGAAAGAAAAGATAGATGAATTCTTATCTTATGTTGAAGAAAATATAAACCTTGGAGGAAGTATCTATTTTAGAGAGGAAGAAATAATTTCTTCTGATGAAATTAATAGATTATTCTATGAATCATTTAAAAGTAGGGTTTTAGAAGTTAGAGTGGATTTAATTAGAAGAAGAATTATAGATAGGATTAATAAAGTTCGAAACAAGCTTGTATATGAAGTTGTAAATAAATATAAAAACATGAATATCGAAGAAGATATGATAAATCATTATGATATGCTCAAGAAAAATGAGATTTATGATATAGTTTCTGAAGCTATGGAAATTAAATCTTCTTTATCTCATTTAAAACTTGAATCTCCTTATGAGCTTTATCGTGAATTTTATGAGGAGTTTTTCTTAAAGGATTTAAGAGAACTTGATTTTTCAGATTTAATCTTAATTAAATACATTCATTTAAAAATGTTTAATGTAAAAAGAGAGAGAGATTTTAAACTTGTTGTAATTGATGAGGCACAGGATTTTTCATATATGTTTTATGAAGTTATAAAAGAATACACTCGTGCATCATCTTACGTAATAGTTGGGGATTTAAATCAAAGCATAGTTAAATTTAAGGAGAACTTTTTAGAGAGTACGGAAATTTTTGAAAATAAATTTTATATGACAATGGAAGATTCTTATAGATCAACTAGAAATATTATTGAGTATTCTAAGAAATATTTAACAGAAAATGTTTCTATTAATGGGGTAAGAGAAGGAGAAGAGGTTAAAACCTTAGAATGTAGTGAAAATGAATTAAGAAGTGTTATGGGAGAGATTATTTCAAATTTTAAATCTAGAAATAATTTAAACATAGGAATACTTGTTAGGGATAAAAATTCCTTAAAGAAAGTTTATGAACTTATAAAAGATTTACACTACATAAAAGTTATAGATAATGAGGACCATGTTTATAGTGACAATGGAATATTTTTAACTACGGTTTATTTTTCAAAAGGACTTGAGTTTGATTCTGTTGTAGTTTTAGATGAGAATTTTAATGATAATATTTTATATATAATGCTTACTCGTGGAATGCATGAAGTAACTCATATTAAACTAAAAAAAATGTAATACGCTTAGCGTATTACATTTTTTAATGTATTGAAAACTAAATCATTAAATTTATTTTCAATTACATAATCATCGAAAAATTTATATAACTCATTGTAGTTTTTTCGAAGAGTAGTACAAAGTAAATTTAAATCTTTTATGAGAAGAGTTATATTTTCATAATCATGTTTAGTTTCTTTAAATGAAATTTTATTTAGGGAAAAGTCCTCAGAGTTTATTTGAACTCCAGGTACTTTTTCATTAAACAAAAAATTATTTGAAATAATACAAACATTTAATGATGGAATTTTTATGTGGTCAATAATTTTTTTGTTTAATGGGTTTCTGTAAATTTCAACGGAAATATTTAAATCCATAGCTTTATTGAAAATTTCATTTAATAAAAGGGGTTTAAAAATATTAAAATCATCATTTATAACAAATACTTTATTTTCATCGTGAGGAAGATAATTTGAAAAAGTTTTAAATCCCTCAATTCCAACAGAAGATATTAAATATTCAGAAATTTTAAAAGGTGTTTTTTCCGTAGGATTTTTAAAAATATGATTTATAAAATAGTATTTAAAATCGTAGAATTTATCTTTATTTAAGTTTAAAGAATGGTTTTTACAAATTGAAGAAAACAATTCATTTATTTTACAAATAATATTTGAGAAATCTTTGTGCATTGAGGAAATGTTATCTTTAAGGTTTTTAATATTATCTTCAGAATAATTTTTTATGGTGGAATTTAAATCTATCATGTGAGAGGAGTTTTCATCATTAAAAGAACTTATGGAAAAATTTAACTCAGGCATTAAAAGGGCGTTTATATAATTTGTTTTAAAATCATCGTGAAAATATATATAGTTTGTTTTAATGTTATAGAATTTATTTGAAAGAGCATTTATAAACTTATTTTTTATATAATTGTTATTTGATTTTAAATATATATTTTTATGGGTAAAATTATTTTGAGAGTTGTTGCAAGGATTAAGAAACAATCTTTTTACATAGAAATTCAATTTTAATTCTCCTAAAAATTATTTACCCTATATAATACTAAAAAAATAAGGTATGGAAACCATACCTTAACTGAAAGTATTATTTTTATAAATCTTACATTCAAAATTTGGATAATTTTTGTTAACGATAGATGTGCAAATTTCTAAAATTTCTTTATGATTTTCAAAAGAATCATTTCTAAGTTTAACTTCAAAATAAATCTTATTTTTTCCATGTTCATTTAAAATTCTAAAATCTACAATATCATTTATTTCATAAACGTTTGTTTTTAAAATGTGTTTTATGTGTTTAAACATTTCAATAGACGTTTCATCTTGAACATCAATAGGATCCATATGAATTACTAAGTGAATTCCCATATCATCTTCAATATCTTTTTCAATTTTATCAATAAGAACGTGAACATCAACTAAGGATAAATGGGCTGGAACTTCTACGTGAATAGATGATATTGTTCTATTTGGCCCATAATTATGGACGATTAAATCATGTACTCCTAAGATATCTGGATATTTTAAAATATTTTTTTTAATTTCAAACACAAATTTATCATCAGGAGCTTCTCCTAAAAGAGGATTTAATGTTTCTTTAATAAGAGAAATTCCAGAATAAATTATAAATATTGAAATTCCAAGTCCTGCGTATCCATCAAGAGAAAAGCTTGTAAATTTTGAAATTAAAATTGATATGCTTAAAACAGAAGTTATAAGAGCATCATACAAAGCGTCAATTCCTGTTGCTTTTAATGATTGAGAATTTATTTTCTTAGAGATTCTCATATTTAAAAGTCCAATTAAAATTTTCATAATAATTGAGATAATTAAGATTGAAAATAAAGGCCAACTAAAGGAGGTTGTCTCTTTACTTAATATTTTTTCAATTGATGATTTTATGAAAGAGAATCCAACAAAAATAATTAAAAACGACACAATAAGAGAAGAGATGTATTCATATCTTCCATGTCCATGAGGATGTTCTTTATCTGGAGGTTTTATTGAGAATTTAAAAGCTATTAAATTTATAATAGAGGAAGCTGAATCTGATAAATTGTTAAAGGCATCAGCTGTAATTGATACGCTTTTTAATATGAGTCCAATTAAGAGTTTACATCCAAATAGTATGAGGTTTAAAAGTATACTTAGTAAGCTACATAAAAGTCCATAAAGAGAACGAACTTTTGGATCCTTTAAATTTTTAGGATCTTTTGTGAGTTTTTTCAAAATTAAATTAAACATTTTTACCACCTAAAATTTTCGTTAAATAGAGTATATCACTTTAAATTAATCCTTTAAATAAAAAGTTATTGACTAAAATTATTTCAGATTATAACATAAAAATAAAATTACAAAAAAATTTTATAATGTGTAGGGAGTGTTTTTGTGTCTATAGTTGTACAAAAATATGGAGGAAGTTCTGTTAGTTCTATTGATAAAATTAAAAATATTGCAAAAAGTATTATAGAGCGAGTGAAAAAAGGAGATAAAGTGGTAGTTGTTGTATCAGCCATGGGCGACTCTACAGATGATTTATTAAAAATGGCAAAACAAATAAGTGATAATCCAGATAAAAGAGAGCTTGATTCATTATTGTCCACAGGTGAAATAGTTTCTAGCTCTCTTTTAAGTATGGCCATAAAGTCCTTTGGTTATGATGCTATAAGCTTTAATTCTTTTCAAATACAATTAAAAACAGAAGGACTACACGGAAAATCATTAATAGAGGATGTTAATGAAAAAATAATTTTAGATAATTTAAATCAAAATAAAATTGTTGTTATTGCAGGATTTCAGGGAGTAAATAATAAAGGAGACGTTACAACTTTAGGTCGTGGTGGATCTGATACAACTGCTGTTGCTTTAGCTGTGAAATTAAATGGAGAGTGTGAAATTTACACAGATGTTGATGGAATTTATACAGCAGACCCAAGAGAATTTAAAAACCCAAAGAAAATTGAAAAGATTGATTATGAAGAAATTTTAGAGCTTGCAAGTTTAGGAGCTCGCGTTATGCACTCAAGAAGTGTCGAGCTTGCTCAAAAGTATAAAATAAAAGTTTATGTTGGAAGAAGCTTAGGAGAAATGAACGGAACATATATAATGGAGGTTAAGGATATGAATTTAGAAAGTAAGCCTATAACTGGTATGGCTACAAGTGATGAAGATGTTGCACTTAGTATTAAGAACATAAATTACGATGAAAATATTATTGCGTCCATATTTGGAGAAATTGCAAAACAAAATATAAATGTTGATATGATAAGTCAAACAACCCCAATTGATGAAAAAGTTAATGTGTCTTTTACAATTCCAAGTGAAGATTTAATTGATTGTAAAAAACTTCTTTTAAATTATGTTAAGGAAGATGAAATTTTAGTTGATGAATCTATATGTAAGTTTTCAGTTGTAGGTCTTGGAATGAAATCAACTTCAGGAGTTGCAGCTAGAGTATTTGAAATTTTTGATAAAAATAATATTAAGGTAAAAATGGTCACAACTTCAGAAATAAGAATAACTTGTGCTATAAATAAGGAAGATAAATTAAAAGCTCTTGAACTTATTGGAAGAGAGTTTAATTTATAAGGAGATTTATATTATGAAATTACATGGATCATTAAATATTCGTGGAAATGATTTATTTATAGGAGATATTAAACTTCATGACGTAGCTAAAGAATTTAAAACTCCATGTTATATAATGGATGAAAATCTTATAAGAGATAACATTTCTCGATTTAAAAAATCTTTTGGGGAAAATAATGTTATTGTTTATGCTGGAAAAACTTTTTTAAATTCCTATATGGTAAAGCTTCTTAAAAGTGAAAATATGTATTTAGATGTTGTATCTTCTGGAGAGCTTTTTATTGCACACTCTAATGGATTTAATATGGAAAACATTGTTTTTCATGGAAGTAATAAAACTCCTGAAGAAATTAAAATGGGAATTGAGTTTTCGGTTGGAAGATTTGTTTGCGATTCATTAGAAGAGATTACTCTTATAGAAAAATTTTCAAAAGAATTAAACAAAAAGATGAAAATATTTTTAAGAATTAATCCGGGAATAGATGCCCACACTCATGAGTACATAAAAACAGCTTGCATAGATTCAAAGTTTGGAATTTCAAAAGATTTAAACAAAATTATATCCATACTTGATAAGTATAAAGATAATGAAAATATTGAAATTATAGGATTACATTCTCATATTGGTTCTCAAATTTTCTCAAAAGAGGCTTTTATAGATGAAGTTGATGAGATGATTTATTTATTAAAGGAAATTAAAACTAAAAGAGAGGATATTAATCTTTTGGAATTAAATCTTGGGGGAGGATTTGGAATTTATTATACAGAAGAAGACTCTCCAACTTCTATAGAAGAACAAGTAGGTTCTATTGTAGATAGGGTTAAATATAATTGTGAGAAATTTAATATGAAAATTCCAAAGCTTTATATTGAACCTGGAAGAAGTATTGTTGGAAATGCAGGAACTACTTTATATGAAATTGGAGTTATAAAAGAGATATCTGGAATTAGAAATTATGTATCAGTTGATGGGGGAATGACAGATAATATAAGACCTGCTTTATATGATGCAAAGTATGAGTGTTTAATTGTAAATAAGGCGAGTTTTGAGAGAAATTATAAATGTACAATAAGTGGAAAATGTTGTGAGTCTGGAGATGTTATAGTAAAAGATGCTTTAATACAAGAGCCAAGAAGAGGAGATATACTTGGGGTTTTTTCAACAGGGGCCTATTGTCATTCAATGAGTAGCAATTACAATAAGCTTTTAAAAATTCCGATTATATTTTTTAAAGATAACGAGCTTAAGCTTACAACAAGAAGGGAAACTTTGGAAGATTTAATTAAACTAGATATTTTATAATGAATAATTTTACCAGATATTCTAATAATAACTTTGATATGAAATTTTGTTTAAGGAGAAAAAATGATTAAGGTTATTATATATGATGAAGCTTGTGAAATTTTAAATATGGAAGATTTTTTAAAAGAGGAAGTAGAGGTAGTTTCTTATCTTAAAAATAACAGGGAATATTTTTCTGAGTTTATAGATGATATAAAAGTTTGTACTATAAAAGATTTTAAAGAGGATTTAGATTCAATTGAATTTGATTTTATAATCATAAACAGCAGATACTCAAATTTTATTTACGAAAATTTAAGAGAGCTTAGAATAAATCCAGAAAATATTATAGATGTTTCATTTTTTTCCTATGATTTTATGAGCGGTTCTTTTAAAGAAAAGCTTCTTTATTGTAAAGAGAACTCCTTAACGGATTTTAATACTTTGTTTATTGGAAGAAATTATATAAAAGAAGAGGTAATAGGGGAGTATTTTAATGATTATATAAATATTTCAAATAGATTTTTAGATCTTCATTATGATTACCATCTTCTTTATTATCTTATAAAAAATAATAAGATTAATGAAAATGTAAGGGTTGGAATTTTTACAAACTATTCTATGATTTATGAAAACATAGATTTAGTTGAAGGAAAATATGAATACATAAAAATATTTGAGGATATGTTTTCTGTACATAAGAATGTGAATTTTAACAATACGTATTTTTCTCTTTGTCATGAGGGATTTAAGAATAATTTTTCTAAATTGTTTAGGGATTTAGATTTTAAAGAGTTAAGATTTATAGATGAGAAAAATATTTCAGAAGATAATGAGGAGAAGATTAAATATGATGTTCAAACAGAAACAATAAATTATAAAGAATCAAACATCGTAGCTTTTAAGATGAATAAAAATTTAATAATCCAAATTTTAAAAATGCTTCATGAAAATAACATTCAGGTATTTTTTATAATTCCTCCAGTTAGTAAGTATTATAAAACCTATATAAACAATACTCTTAAAAAAGAGTTTTATATGGTATTAAACAAACATATGAGTGAAAACATTCATGTATTTGATTATTTTGATTTAGATCTTGAGGATAAATATTTTTCATCTCCATGCACTTTAAATGAAGTTGGGAGTAATGAATTTTTAAAAAGTTTAAGTTATGATATTAAAGAGAAGTTTTCCTGTGTTAAAATGTGTAATGACTTATAATTATAATTTTTAAAAGGAAATTTAATTTATGGAAATAAGTAAAGAGGCCTTAAATAGGGCGAAAGATTTGTGTAGTTTTTTAGATAAGGGAATTACCCCTTATCATGTAGTTAAAAATGTTTCAGAGAAGTTATTGGAAAATGGATTTAAAGAGTTAAAATATGAAGAGAAGTGGGAGATTTCAGAAAATTTTAAAGGGTTTGTAAAATATCATGACTCTTCTATTTTTGCTTTTACTTTAAACAAGGATTTTATAGAAAAGGGATTTAAATTTATAATGTCTCATATTGATTCTCCTTGTTTAAAAATTAAAACTAAATGCGATAATTTAACCTCTTCTTTAGATTTATATTTAAATGTTGAAGTATATGGAGGAGCTATTTTAAATACTTGGCTTGATAGAGGATTATCTATTGGGGGAAAAGTTTATATAAAATCAAAAGATTATGAAAATAATTTTAATGTAGAAGAGAAGCTTATAGATTTTAAAGAAGAGGTTTTGACTATTGTAAATTGTCCAATACATTTAAATAGAGAGATTAATAATGGATTTGCTTTAAATAAACAAAAGCACTTAATGCCTATTATGTTAACTTCTTTAGAAGAAGAGAAGGTATCTTTAAAAGGAGTACTTTCAAAACATTTAAATATAAATGAAGAAGATATATTAGATTTTGATTTATATTTATACGATGCTCAAGAAAGTAAAATAATTGGAGCGCATAAAGAGTTTATACAAAGTAAAAAGATAGATGATTTAGCTATGGGAGAAGCGAGCCTTTATTCATTTTTAAATTCAAGTCATGAGGAAAATAAATTCATATGTTTATTTAATGGGGAGGAAATTGGAAGTTCTATTCCAGATGGAGCAGATTCAAAAGCTCTTTTAAACATATTAAATAGGATTTATTCTTCTCTTAAAGTAAATGAAGAAGAGAGAGAAATTTCAATTTATAATAGTTTTATAATTTCTGCTGATATGGCCCATGCTTATAATCCAAATTATGGAGAAAAATTTGATCCAAATAATACTTGTTTTATAAACAAAGGAGTTGTTATAAAAGGAAACTCCAATAAAAAATATATTACAACAGGGGAAACTTCCTCATATTTTAAATCTCTTTGTGATAAAGCAAAAGTTCCTTACCAAATTTATTTTAATAGATCAGATATGGTTGGAGGATCTACTCTTGGGTGTTTAATTACAAAATATTTACCTATAAAAGGAATTGATATTGGAAATCCAATGTTTGCAATGCACTCTTGTCGTGAAACTTCTGGAGTAATGGATCATTATTATATGACTAAAGTATTTATGGAATATTTCAAAAAATAAAAGAGTCAATTAATTTGACTCTTTTTTGTTTAAAAGACTTACTGCTTGACAGGCGATTCCTTCTTCTTTTCCTGTGAAACCTAATTTTTCTTCAGTTGTTGCTTTTATGGAAATAAGCTCTTTATCTATGTTTAAAACAGAAGATAGGGTTTCTTTCATTAAATCTATATATGGCTTTATTTTTGGACGCTCACAAATTATAACACTATCAATGTTTCTTATTTCATATCCTTTGTCGGTTATTAATTCATTTACCTTTGATAATAATTTAAGGGAGCTAATGTTTTTAAATTCATCTTTATTATCAGGAAAATATGTTCCAATATCATAAAGACCACAAGCTCCAAGAAGAGAATCCATAATAGCATGTACTAAACAATCTCCATCAGAATGAGCAACAAGACCTTTTTCATGAGGGATTGAAACTCCTCCTAAAATAAGAGGGATATTATTTTCAAGTTTATGCACATCATAACCAATTCCAACTCTCAAAATAAAACTCCTTTTACTTTTCAATTAATGAAAATAATTTTTCAAGTTCGTGTTTTTCTAAATGTCTATAAGTACCTAGTTTTAAATTCCCAAGTTTAATATTTAAAACTCTTATTCTTTTAAGATAAATTACTCTATAACCAAGAGTGTCGCACATTCTTCTAATTTGGCGATTAAGTCCTTGAGTTAAAATAATTTTAAAAGAAATATCATCTACTTTTGAAACTTTACAAGGCTTAGTCATTTGATTTAAAATCCTAACACCTTTTCTCATTTTATTTAAGAATTCTTCTGTAATAGGCGTATTGACCTTTACTAAATATTCTTTTTCATGATTGTTTTCAGATCTTAGAATTTTATTTACAATATCTCCATCATTTGTTAGAAGAATTAACCCGTGAGAATTTTTGTCAAGACGACCTATGGGAAAAATTCTCTCTTTATAATTAATAAAGTCAATGATATTTGATTTATCATTTTTATATGTAGTACAAGTAATACCAAGAGGTTTATTAAAAGCAAGATAAACAAACTTAACTTCTCTTTTAATTTCAGTTAGTTTGTTTCCGCTTTTTATGTATACTTTATCATTTTTTGAAACAATAGATCCAAGGGATGCAGTTTCATTATTTATAAACACAAGTCCACGAGAAATAAGTTCATCTCCATACCTTCTTGAGCAATGTCCATATTTAGATAAAAATTTATTGATCCTTATTTTATCTTCATTTACAATATCATTCACTAAAAAACTCCTCAAATTAAATTTTTAAATAATTTTATCACAGGAAATATATTAAGTTCTATTTATTTTTATCAAATTCCCAGAATTATTTATGATGATTTCAACGGGAACATCTTCTAATGAGTTTTTTAAACTTTCAAAAAATTTCTTACGAATAGGAGGACCAATTACATAAATATTTACTTTCGATCCAGGTTTTAAAATATTATTTTCAAGTCCATAGTTAATAAAAGATGGAATTGAATGGTGAATGCTTCTTCTTAATTGTTTATTTTGTTTTATCATAACTTTTGCAGATCTTGTCTTTGGTCTATAGGAAATAATATGACCTGTGTGATTCATTTTCATATGCATTGTTAAATTCATTTCCATAATTATATAATTGTTTGGAATGTTATATATAAGAAGATATCCAATAATAATTGAGAATAAAAACAAGTAAGTTTTATGTTTAATTTTTGTGATAAATAGTTCTTTATCTTTGTATAAGAATACTTTCCCTTTTCTCTCTTTAATATGTTTTGCTGTGAAAATATCCAAATGCTCATTTAATATGAGACAAAACTTTGGAAATCTTTCAATTACAATTGAAAGACATTTCTTATCTTCATTTATAATTCCAAAATTAGAATTATTGTAAAGGTAATAAGTTAAGTGAGAACAATTTTTTTCATGAAACAAAATTGTATAGAGTTTTATAAGCTCTATATTCTTTTCATAAACCCTAGAATATTGAACGTGTCTTTTAATTATGGGAAGAATAGTTCTTGAACTTATTTCTGTTATATTATTTTTAGTTAAATATTTAGATAAATTTTTTGATAGGTTTATACATTTTGATTTTTCAAATTGTGATATGTTATTTACCTTTTTAAAATTTATGTTTTTAATGTGAGGGCTTTGAGATAAAAAAATGAAAAGATCTTTCATCACTTTATTTTTTAATTCGTATTTATTTAAATTGTTATTCTTCATAAGTTATATCCTTTATAAGAAATTATTTAGAAAAATCTTTCGTTTTAAAAAATTCGTATATGATATTTTTGGTTCTTAATGGTTGTTTTATACTATTTTGTTAAAGATAAAATAGTAAATAAAAAATAAAAAAATAAATTCTTGACACTTAGTTTATAATAAGTAAAAATGGTTAGTATATTAGCGTTAATAATAATAAAAACTTTATAGGAGAGAGGAAAAATGGTAACAAATATTTTTAAAAGTATGGTTAAACTAGTATTATTTTCGTTAGCTATAATTTGTTTGAATCTTATTGTAGTTAATGCAAAAGATATACAAGTTAAGGTAGATACTAAGACAATTAGTGAGTCAAATAAAAATTTAACTTTTGATTTAAAATATCCAGAAGTTAAATTGGATAATGAGCAGGCACAAAACAAAATAAATATTAAGCTCAAAGAAGATATTTATGAGTTTAAGGGATATGTAGAATCTATTTTAAAAGAATCATTACAAACTTTTCCTCAAGATGTTATAGACAATTCTTCATCTTTTAATTATGAAGGAAAATCAACTTTTGAATATGAGGTAGTTGGAAATGTTTTATCAATAAGAATGACTTTAATAGACTTTACAGGTGGAGCACACCCAATGACATATTTAAGAGGATATAACTTTGATTTAACTACAGGAAATATTTTAACGTTAGAAGATTTGTTTAATGAAAAAGGGAAAGATCACTATAAAGAGATGATAGACAAAATTATTATAGATAAGATGAATGAAACACCTGATAATTATTTTGTTGATGAGTTTAAGGGACTTGGAAAAAACCCTCAATATTATCTAACAAATGAAGGAATTGTTGTATTTTTCCAATTATATGAAATAGCTCCATATGTTGCAGGTATACCTAAGTTTTTTGTTCCTTACTCTAAGGTTGAAGGAGAACTTAATACTTCATTAAATATTAACGTGAATTCTAATGCATCGACTACAGCAGGAGGAGATAAAATTGAAAAACTTATTTCTAGATTACGCAAGATGAACGAGCGTAAGGAAGGCCAAGGATTGGCTTAAAAATAATAATATAGAAGTTGAAATTAGACCAATAGTATCTAATACACCAACAAAAGAGGAACTTCGTTCTTGGATTCAAAAGTATAAGGTAGATGTTAAAAAGTTTTTTAACTCAAATGGAAAAATATATAAGGAAAATAACTTGAAAGATAAAATTGATGATTTATCAATAGATGAGTGTTGTGATATGTTATCAAAAGAACCGATGCTTATTAAAAGACCTATATTTATGAATGGTGAAGTTATACTTTTTGGATTTAAGCAAAAAGATTGGGAAGAAAATTTATTAAAAAAATAAAGCTATATTTTATAGCTTTATTTTTTTACCCTTTAGGAATTATGTTTGAAAACTCACTAACTTTAAAATCATTTTTATCATTCATAACACAAAGAGTTTGTTTTAAGTTTTCTTGGTAGCCATCCCTATGCATGGCTTTATAAGTTATTTCATATTCATATAAATTTTTAGATAATTTTTTACCTTTAGATAATTTAAAAGATTCTATTACGTGATTATTTTGATCAATAATCCAAGAAGGGTTATCTCTAAATATATTTTTAAGTTGTGATTTTATATTTTCATTTGAAACTAAATAAAGGAGTGTTCCGTTTTTATCTCTAATTCCACTTGCCCAAAGAGTTGCTACTTCATCTTTATTGTCAAATTTAATAAAATTTGATGATTGCTCCCAAAGTGTATTTCTAAAACTTAAATTTTCAATTATTTTTAGATAAATTCTCTTAAAATTTTCTAGAGTTTCTAATTCTGAAATTGGATTATCTGAATTAAATTCCTTATTTTCATTTTCATTAGGTTCCTCTTTAGGATTTTCTTCGATTTTTTGCTCTTCTTCTTTATAAGAAGGAAGTTCTTCAACTACAAAAACCTCAAAAGAATTTTCAATGTTTTTTTTATGTACAGGAAAAGCATTACATTCATAGGAAATGGACATTAAATATATTCCTAATATTAATAGTGATAATATTTTTTTCATTATATATGATGCTCCTTTTAAGAATTTTATATAGGACTATTATTTGTATAATTTCGGTAATTATTCTAAGATATTAAAAAAATAAAACAACATACAAAGGGTATGTTGTTTTATTTGCAAAATGTATTACAATATGTGTAGTTTGAATTTAGCGCATCATTTTTAATAATGTTTACACTTTGAGCAAAACATGATCCAGATTGATTGTATCTACAAGATTTAGCATCGCATTCTATTTCAGGATACATTTCTATACCAGAACTTGAAAAGAATTGTTTTAACTCTCCATTTAAATTTATATTTGAAAGGGAGTTTAAAGAATTTTCTAAATTTTTCTCTTGGAATGTAGAACAATGAGTATCTGGAGTAATTGAAGCATTTAATCCACTAATATGAATTTTATTTGCAGAACATAAATTATTTGCATAATGAACACAATTAGTTGCAGAACAAGTTAAAGGACCATTCATGTTATCACCTCTAAATTTATAAAATGAACCTTTTAGTATTATTAACGTTTTTTCAAAAATTATTCTAATTTTTATTTACAAAGTTAATAATCTAAATATAAATTAATGTGATAAAATAAATTTTAAATTATAGTAGTAGGAGAGTTTCTATGAAATTTAAAACCATGTTTTTTGAAATATGCACAATATTTTTTGCAACACTTTTAATTGCTTTGGGATTAAATTTATTTTTAGCAGAGGCACAACTTTTAAGTGGAGGAGTAACAGGAATTTCATTTCTTGTTGAATACACAACTGGAATTAATGCAGGGATTTTATATTTGCTTTTAAATATTCCATTATTTGTTTTAAGTTATTTTAAAGTAGATTTAAAATTTACTTGTTATTCCATTTTAGGAACAATACTTGTATCTACGTTTTTATTTTTAACAAGTGGATTTAAAGGAGTACTCCAAATAAATGATTTGTTTTTAAGAGGATTGTTTGGCGGGATATTTGCAGCAATTGGATATTCTTTAATGTTTAGAGTAAGAGCAACAACAGGTGGAATAGATATTTTAGCGGTTATAATGAGAAAGAAGAATCCAACGATAAATCTTGGAGATATAACTTTTATGGTTAACATTGTAATAGTGATTTGTGCAATTTTTTTATTAAAAGATGTATCTAAGGGACTTTATTCATTAGTTTCAATGTATACTACATCTTATATTGTAAATAAAATGATATTTGGATTTAACAAGAAATTTTTAGTACTTATAATAACAAAATCTCCTGAACAAATAACAAATTACATTTTAAATGTAATAAAAAGAGGAGTTACATCAATAGATTCTGAAGGATGTTATACAGGCGAAAAACAAAATATACTTTACACAGTTTTGGATATAAACCAGTATGTTTCTTTAAGAAACAGAATAAATGATTTAGATCCTAATGCTTTTTTATCGGTTATGGAAACAAAAAGCGTTTATGGTAATGGATTTACTGAGGTTTAGGATTTTAATAATGTAACTTTCTAAGGAATTATTCATATAGTAAAAAATAAAAAATAATTTTACAAATTTTATTTTTAAATGAAATTTAATGGGGATGAAGATATGGATAATTCAGTAAATGGTGCTAACTTTTTAAAAGATGAACATGATGTTACGGAGCAAACTTCTGGAGATAAAGATAATTTTAACCAAGAAATTATTTTTGAAGAAGAGAGTTCACTACACTCTAAGTCATCATTATATAAACTGTCAGAAAAAACACATCCATCACAAGAAAGATCAATAATTTATCCTCAATCAGGTTTACCAACAAGTTTGAAAAATCCTCTTGAAGTTGGAGATTTTTCTCATCTTGCTCCTGAATATATAATGAGATTTAAACTTTATAATGCAAATCATTGTGGTGGACATTCGTTAAATAAGTTACAATTAAATAATGTTACTAATAGTTATTATTATTTACCGTATACAGCAACTTTAGATGGATGTTATTTTAATCCAGGTTTAAATGTTTTGGGAAATCCTATGGATATTTGTTCTTATGGAATGGATAAAACAGTAGAATTTGGGTTAAATAGTACAAAAATGAAATCATTAAAATCAATATTAGATCCAGATGATAATTCGGTAGGATTGACAACATCTCAAATTATGAGTTATATAGGAAATCTTTCTAAATTACAACTTGTATCTTATTTTGACGCAGCTAAGGTGAATATTTTTCAAAAAGCATGTTTGTTTAAAACTTGTGGTAAAAAATATATTTTGTTTAACTTTAATATAGTTAACTATGGAAAGGGATTAGCTCAAAAGATATTATTTTCAGATTTATTCTCTAAAAATATTTTAATTAAAAAAGAGAGTATATTTTTAGATGGGATACTTGTACCTGAGAATGATATTTCAATAAATAAGTATAACAAAGTTGTTATAGAGATTGGAAATTTAGATAAGGGAGAAAGTAGAAATTTAACATTTGTTGCAGAGATAGAAAATGTATGTAATAAGAAAAACTACGCAACAATAGCTTATGTGTCAGATGTATTTAAATCATCTTTACCAAATATGTCAAAATCAATTCAATTATTACCATCACCAGAAGGTTCTAAAGAAAGTTTTGTACAAGAAGATAAAATTGAGGATACGTCTATTTTTGAATGCTTAGGAAATATAGGGGAAGGTAAATCAATAGAAAGTCTTGTTGTAGATATAGAACAAAAAGTAAGTAACTCTATTTGTATATATAACGTTAATTGAATGAATAATTGTTGTTCTTGATATTAATAAATAGGAATTAGGATGTATGTTTCATACATCCTTTTTATTTTTATATTTACATAAAACAAATATATTTGGAGAAAATACCGATAAACGATTTTACATAAATTTAGAAATAATTAAGTTAATAGTATAATACTGAAAATAATGGAAAACACTAAGTAGGTATGAGGAGTAATAACTATAATTGTTAGGAGGAGTAGAGGTGATTGTTAGAAGAAACAATTTGGGTTTATTTATAGTTATTATAATTATTGTATTAATCGTAACGGGATTCTTTCTTACCCCAAAAGTATTTAGTCGAATTAAATTAAAGCCAACAAAATCAGGTATGAATGTTAAGGTTTGTAAAGCTCATGTTGGAAACGTTCAAAATCAAGTAGATGTAACTGTATTTATAAAATCTCAAAACTATAAGGAGTATTATGGAAATAATTTGAGGGTACAAAAAATACTCGTAAAGCCAGGAGATTATGTTCAAAAAGGTCAAAAATTAATATCTTTTGATAATGTTGATATGATTACTCAATCAACACAAGCTCAAATTCAACTTGAAAATGCAATACTTCAAAAAAATCAAATGATACTTAATAGGGATAATTTTAAAAAACAAAAAGAGGCCTTGCAAGATGAAATAGATAAAATAAAAGAAGCTAGAGAAGACAATGAAAGTTTTGTTGCAGAAGTTGAGGAGTCTTTTGAGAGTAGTAAAATTTTTCCATCAAAAAATACTTTAACTATATCCACTTATAATGAGGAATTAGAGAAACTTGTAAAAGAGGGAGAAGATTTAAGAAAAGTATTGTTAGAGCTAGAGAGACAAAGAGATGCTATACCTGTAATTACAGATGATCAAATAAAACTTATGGAAAATTCTATAGTTTTAGCAGAAAATTCTTTGAAAAATATACAAAGTAAGCTAGAGAGTTATAAAGATATTGAGGCTGATTTCCCAGGAATTGTTACAAATATTAATATAAATGAAGGAAGTTATTCTCAACCAGGTGCTATTATTGCTATTTTACAAGATACTCAAAATATAAAAGGGTTAGCCCTTATTTCTCAACAGAATGTAGCTAAGGTTAAAGAGGGTCAAGAAATAGTTATGAATGATCCTATTGGAGTTTATAATGGAAAAATTAAAAAAATAAGCGAGCTTGCAATAAACTCAAGTAATTATTCAAATTTAATTAATGGAAGAGATATTAAGGATAATTATTTAGTTGCAGAAATTGAAATTTTAAATCCAAATGATAAGCTTAAAATTGATTTTGATTTAGAGGGAAAAATTTTATTAGAGGATAAAACAGATATTTTAAAAGTTCCTATAGAATGCGTTTTATATGATGAAAATAATACTCCTTATGTTTATATTGTAAAAGAAGGGATTGCACATAAAACTTCTGTAGTTACAGGAGGGGTTTTTAACAATTATATTCAAGTGTTAGAGGGAGTAAATTCTTATGATAATATCATTATAAGCCCACCAAAAGATATTAAGGATAAGGAAAAAGTAAAGGTTGTGGGAAGTAAATGATATGTTTTAGAAATGTAAATAAATTTTATGAAACTAAGAATTTAAAATACAGAGCTCTTTACGATATTTCTTTTGATATAAATGAGGGGGATTATTTTGTTATATGTGGAAATTCTGGGTGTGGAAAAACAACTTTATTAAATCTTATAGGATGTATGGATTATATTAATGAAGGAGAGTACATATTTAAAAATCTAAACATATCTAATCTTAAAAATTCTCATTTATGTAAACTTAGAAATGAAGAGTTTTCCTTTATCTTTGATTATAATTCCCTAATACCAGAACTTAATTTAATTGAAAATATTGAAATTCCTATGATTTACTCAAGTATTTCTAAAAAAATTAGAAGAGAAAAAGTTATATCATATTTAAAAATGATTGGACTTTATAAAGAGAGATATTGTTATATAAATGAGCTTTCTAAAGAACAAAAACAAAAATTATGTATTGGAAGAGCTCTTATAAATAATGGAAAAATTATTTTAGTAGATGAGCCTGGGAAATTTCTACAAGGGTATATTTATAATGAGTTGTTAGAAATTCTTTCTAATTTAAATAAAGAAGGTTATACGATTATAGTAAGTGGAAAAAATCCTAAGGATTTTCCTTGTGGAAATAAATTTTTAACATTAAACGATGGGAAAATTTCATAAAAAATGTACAACATACTTAGGAGGTAGTTATGATTAATGATATTAAATTATCTCTTAAAATAAGTTTAAAGAACATTTTGAAAAATACTTTATCCTTAGTGGGAATAATAATTTTAATTAGTTTGGTCATTATGATTTTTTCAATAATTAGGGTTTCAGAAAATAAATTTGAGTATGTTTCTGAAAAAATGGGAAGTAATTTTATAAAAATCAATACGCTAAATCCAAATAAAGATAGAAGATATTATTTGAATTTTGATGATATATACTCTCTGAAACAATCTAATTTATCTATAAAATCTATTTCTCCAGAAATTTATTTTAAAGGAATGGTTACAAATGGATTAAGTACATTACCTTGTTATATAATTGGAGGAAGTGAAGATTATAAAGATTTTATGGTTATGGATATGATGTATGGAAGATTTTTTTCAAATTACGAATGTGTAAATAAAGAAAATGTAATAGTAATAGATAATTTTACTAGCCTTAATTTATTTGGAAGTGAAAATTCTTTAGGAAGAGAAGTATATTTAGGAGATTCTAAGAATTTAGATAAATATAAAATCGTTGGAGTTATAAATAATCCATCAAATATTTGGAGGAAAAACATAAACGTAACGTCTTTTTGTATTATTCCAATAAACAATTTAATTTATAAATTTAACCATAATTCTTTATTTGAATATGTATACGTTTCATTAAATGGGGAAGATATATATAATGCTCCTTACTCTATAATAAATTTTTTAAAGGTTAAAAATAATGTTTCAAAGGATATATATCAAATTGAAAATTTTATGAAACAAGAAGTTTACATAAATAATATGGGAAATGCTTTTATGAAAATAGTGGAATTTATAATAGGAATATTGATTTTAATAAGTGGAATAAGTTTAATGAATTTATCAAATTTATTAATAAATAATAGGGTTAAAGAAATAAGGATAAAAAAGATTTTTGGAGCAAATAATTATCAAATTTTTAGTGAATTTATTGTGGAGTATTTTATTTTATACATTTTAATTGGAATAATTAGTGGTGGAATTGGCATTTCACTAACTTATATTTTAGGAATAGTTACAAGAGTATCTATATTATTTAATTTTTGGCAAATATTTTTATTTTTATTAATTATGGGATTATCGGGATTGATTTTTACATTTATACCAATTATTAAAGTTTGCAAAATTAACATGATAGAATTTTAAAACATGAATAAAATAATCTATTAATTGAGAAAATAATCTATATTACAAATGAGGTGAGAAGAGTGTTTTATAATAATCAATATAGTAACGATTTAGTACCTGGATTAGGTAATTTTTTAAATAATACATATACAGATAAAAATGATTTTGGTTTATATAGAGAAAAATTTTTAAGCGATAGATTTGGCCACATTTTGAAAATGTATGACGAACATGAGGAGTATATAAAAAATTTAATTAAGGATTTTAAAAAATATGGAATAAATTCTTCTGATATAGAAAGTCAAATTTTAGATTTATTTAATAATGTTAGAGTAGTATTTTTAAAAGAAGATAGGGAAATGATAGAAAACTGTATAAAATCCATATCTATAGGAGAGGAAAATGTTTGCAGATTTTTAGAAGATCATAAGGAAAATATGGATAAGGGAACTCTTCACATAATGACTTCTATATTAAATGAATATCGTTACCACATGATGTATTTAAATGAAGCAATAAGAATATTAAAGTAGAGAGAATTTATTAATAAAATATAGTTTTAAAATTAACTATATTTTATTTTTAAGTTTGAGAAGGTGTAATAAATGAGGAGAAATAGAAGTTATTTTGAAGGGAATAGATTTATTTGCGTGTTATTTATTTCCTATTTTATATTTTTAGTTACAAGTGGAATAGGAAATTTGCATTACAATGAAAAGAGAGAGTTAACATTTGTTAAAAATAAATTTGATGAAATACAAGAAAAATATGAGTATTTAATGGGAAATATGTCTCATGGAAATATTGAAGATAATAATAAAGAGATATTATATTTGGAAGAGATGAGAGAGGAAATTCTTGATAGTGTTTCAAAAGAAGGAGAATTTTGGCTTGTAGATTTAAAAAATTTAATAAAGCAAAAAGAGAATCTCCTTATTAGAAATTTTATTGATAATAATATAAAACAAGATGATATCACATATTTAAAACTTAAAAATGAGTTAGACGAATACAATCTTTATTATAGTTTGAAAGAAAAACCTTTAGACTATACTGATAGTTTGTTTATAAGAAATTTTATATACATATTTAATAGTAAAGGTCACCAAATATTTTTAACATGTATAGTTTTTCTTGCGTGTTTTTATACTATGAAGTTTAAAGGAAGAGAATATAGTGGATTTTTTAATATCTCTATAAGTTTAGTTATTGGTGCAATTATTGTACAAATTTTAAATTTGTTAATTTGGTTTTTTAACGATAATGGTATAAATTTATTTTATCCTATACGTATTATTGATAATTTTAATAATAATTTTAATGTAGAAAGTATAGCTGATAGAATTGTTCCTTTTTACCAAATAGTACTGTATATATTTTTAAGTGAAATAATATACATAATGCTTATAGTAAGTTCTTTGAAAATAATAGATTTATTATTTGAAAGAGATATTTTTAAAGTTTTAGGAGTACTTATATTTGTTTTATTAACAATAGGTTTAAGTTTTACGCCATATAGAGGAATATCTTTTTTTAGCTATGGAAAATTTTTCGATGTTATAAGAGGGTATGAAACAATTTATAGAGTTAATGAGATATTTGGAATTCAATTGTTTTTAGTAATCCTATGTTTTAGTATTGGAATATTTAGTTTTGTGTATTTATATAAAAAATACATTCTAAATAATGGTAGCATTTAGAATGTATTTTTTGTATTCTCAATTATTTTAGTATTGGATGGGTAAATAAAATCTATACCACAATCTTTTATCCATCCTTTTAATTTATATGGAAGAGATGAGTTATTAATCATAATTTCATACCAATGCTCATTATTTATTAAAACTTTAGATATGATTTTGATATTAGTATTTTTAGGTATATCAGAAATTTTAGGAGCAAAATCAAAAGGAGCTATTTTTATGTAAGAAGGATTTTTGATATATGCAATATGAGGATTTATTGGTATAAATTTAATTTCTGTATTTAAAATAGGTTTTAAGCAATTTATATTTTTAGAAGGGTTGTTTTTAAGGATGGAAGAATTTTTTCTAGAAAGGTATATTATTTTTAATTTTTGCTGTTCAATTTGTTTTATTAAATAAATTATTATTATAATTAAACAAAGTATAATAAAAATACTTATTTTCATATGAAATCTCCGTAAAAATATACTGATTTAATATTTTAATATGATATAAAAATAAAAAATATAACAAAAAACTCTCTTAAAAACAAAAAAAATTATAAAAAGTATTGACAGAGAGAGGGTGTATTTGATAATATAAGGGAGCTGGTTAGCGGGGCTAAGAGCTAAGGGCTTGGGGATTGGAAGTTAACTA
>JAGHEJ010000055.1 GCA_017889345.1 Clostridiales bacterium
TAGTTAACTTCCAATCCCCAAGCCCTTAGCTCTTAGCCCCGCTAACCAGCTCCCTTATATTATCAAATACACCCTCTCTCTGTCAATACTTTTTATAATTTTTTTTGTTTTTAAGAGAGTTTTTTGTCTAAAAATGTATTAATAACCTCTCCAGCTAAAATAAAACCAGCTATAGGAGGCACAAATGATATACTTCCAGGTATTTGTCTTTTATTTGTACAACTTCTTCCATTATCAAAATTGCACACACATCCATTTATACAACTTACAACTTCATCTAATTTGGGTTTCTTTGGAGTTTCTTCAGAAAATACAACTTTTAATTTCTTAACTCCTCTTTTTCTAAGTTCATATCTCATAACCTTACATAAAGGACAATTTTTAGTTTTATAAATATCTGTTATTTTAAACATTGTTGGATCTAATTTATTTCCAGTTCCCATACAACTTATAAGTCTTATATTGTTTTTTTCACAATACTCAGCTAAAGCAATTTTTGCAGAAATTGTATCTAAAGCATCAACAACATAATCAATTCCATCTTCCATAAACTCTTCTATGTTTTCCTTAGTTACGGTTTTAATTATTTCTGTTACTTGAATCTTTTTACTTATAAGTTCAATTCTTTCTTTCATCATTGTTGTTTTAAATTTTCCAATTGTCTTTAAGTTAGCATGTATTTGTCTATTTATATTTGTTAAACAAACCGTATCGTCATCAACTAAAATTATGTGACCAATTCCAGCTCTTGCTAAAGCCTCAACAGTATATGATCCAACTCCTCCAAGACCAAGTACCATTACTTTTTTACTTTTTAAATCATTTAACCTTTCAGTTCCTACAATTAATTCCATTCTTGATAGTGCATGTTGAATCATATTCTCATCCTCTTGCTTTAAAATTTAAATAATACAAAGTATTTTAACACAAATATATTTTTCTTGTATATATCATTTTAATTTTATTATAATTATTTTAAAATTAACTTTTAGGAGGAATTTATGAGAATCGGTATAATTTGTGCAATGAAAGAAGAATTTGAACTTATTTCAAAAGATATTCAAGTTAAAGAAATTATTGAAAAAGCTCATCTTAAATTTTTAATTGGAAGTCTTGAGGGAAAGGATGTTGTTGGAGTTGTTTGTGGAATTGGAAAAGTAAATGCAGCTATTTGTACACAAATTCTTATATCTGAATTTAAATGCACTCATATTTTAAACTCTGGAGTTGCTGGTGGAATTAAAGAAAATGTAAATTTTAAAGATATTGTTCTAGCTTATGATTTAATTCAACATGATGTTGATGTAACTAAGTTTGGATATAAGCCCGGAGAAGTTCCAAATATTGGCACTCATTCATTTAAATGCGATGAATATTTATTACAAATTGGAAAAAAGTCAATAGAAAATATTCTTGACGATTCTTTTAAGATACATGTGGGAAGAATTGTAACTGGAGATCAATTTATATCTAATAATGAAACTTCTAAATATTTAGAAAATACATTTGATGCTCTTGCTTGTGAAATGGAAAGTGGAAGTATTGCTCAAACTTGTTATTTAAATGATATTCCTTTTTTAATAATAAGAGCAATATCTGATAATGGGGGAGATGTTGCACAAGAAGAGTTTAATAAATTTTTAATAGAATCTTCTAAGAATTCATATTTAATATTAAAAAGTATTGTAAATAATATCAATTAAAAAGAGGTATTAAAAATTGTTTCTTAAAAAATACAATAAAATTTACTTAATACATTTTGGAATTTTTATATTTATTGGATTGTTTGGAATCATCTCAACACCAATAAAGGAAATAATTTCTGGAATAAAAAACATACTTTCAAGTGGAAGTATTTTAATTACGGATTATATGTATGTAGGAGGTATGGGTGCAACTCTTTTAAACGCCTCCATAACTTCACTTTTAACACTTCTTTTATATAAAATTACAAAAATAAACCCAAATGGATCTATGATAATGTCATTGTGGTTAACTCTTGGATTTTCAATGATAGGAAAAAACTTTTTAAATATATGGCCAACTATTATTGGAGTTTATATATACTCTAAGTTTCAGAAAGAATGTTTTTCAAATTATATATTAATCGCAGTACTTTCAACCTCTCTCGCTCCAATTTCTTTAGAAATTTTTAGAATTCTACCTTCAAATTCATATTTAACTCTTATTGTTTCAAATTTAATCTCAATATTATTAGGTTTTTTACTTGCTCCATTGTCAAAATTCACCCTTAAAATGCACCAAGGATACAATTTATACAATGTTGGTTTTGCAAGTGGACTTATATCAATTATTTTTATATCCATTTTAAAATATTTTGGACTTGAATTTAAAACAACTTTTCTGTGGAGTACAGAATACAAAGTTCCTTTAATTATTCTTCTTATGATATTATTCTTAACTCTCATAATTATTGGAATAAATAAAGAGTATGTTGTAAAATTTTCAAAAATATTAAAACACTCTGGAAGAACAGTTACAGATTACTATTTACTATATAAAGATACATCTTTTTTAAATATGGGGATTCTTGGAATCTTATTTTTAAGTTATATATTATTAATTGATGGGGATTTAAATGGAGCAGTTATTGCACTTTTATTATGCATCGTAGGTTTTGGAGCTTTCGGAAAAAACTTATTTAATGTAATTCCCGTAGTTTTAGGTGTAATTTTAACGGCATTTATAAAACATACTCCCTTAAATAATCCAACAATTTTATTATCAACCTTAGGTTCAACAGCCCTATCTCCTATTGGAGGACAATTTGGTTTTTTAATTGGATTAATCTCAGGGTTTATTCACCTAACACTAATAACAAACATCGGTGGATTAAGTAATGGAATAAATTTATATAATAATGGATTCATTGCAGGTATTGTTGCAATAATTATGATTCCAATAATAGATGGTTTGAAAAAAGGAGATTAAAAAATATGAAACATATTAGACAAAGAAATGCAAGAATAGCAGAAGAATTAATATTATTTGCTTATAGATATGGTGCTGAGGACATTGATTTAAGTATTAAAAATAAACCTATGGAAACTATCATATACATTAAAGCTACTAATGTTAATATAAATAATGATACTTTAAATACAATAAATAATTTATTAAACGTTGAACGATGTTCTCAAATGGAGGAATATTATTGGAATCTTACCGGAGAATCTGATATAGATTGTGAATTATCCCTAATTGGCGTTATGTGTGATAAAGCAAATATAAATTACAATTCAAATACACTGCAAATAGAATTGATACGTAAAAAATAAATAAGAGATGGAATTTATCATAACCATCTCTTATCCTTTATTTTACTAAATTCTATAATTTGGTGATTCGTCGGGGACTCGAACCCCGGACACCATGATTAAAAGTCATGTGCTCTACCACCTGAGCTAACGAACCAACTGGCGATGACTTACTCTTCCATAGGGGTAACCCTAAAGTACCATCAGCACAATGTAGCTTAACCTGCCTGTTCGGAATGGGAAGGGGTGTTACCTACACGTTATATTCACCAGATATTAAGAAA